>CAZYMK010000217.1:0-5515 GCA_964648885.1 uncultured Geobacter sp.
ACCATGGTCAATCTCCTTTATCTTTTTGAAACGCTGCGTACAGGGCAAAGAGAACTATTACGGCAACAATGATTGAAAGGCCTGCCAACAGGCCAAAAACAGAAACTTTGCCGGAAACCAGAATCAGGTACAGAACAAATCCGGACAGACTGAGTCTGAGGAGAAACCTGAAAACTGCTGAACCGGGTGTTGCGCCGTCCTGTTGTCCCAAAATTCTGCTGAGTGTTCGACGCTGCCAGATAAAATTAATAATGGCAATGCTTCCACCGGTAAGAACACCAAATCCGACCGGTGTAGAAATCAGAAAGAAGCTGATTAATGATGCGCAGCAGAGCATAACAAGACTTACCCGTATGATCTGCGCTGGAAGTTGTTCTTCATTAATCATCTTTATTCAGTTTTTTGATCTCCCGTCGGGTGATGACGTACACATTCTTGAAACCTGCGGCGATCCCTATTGCCAGAAATAGCCAGAAAAACCACGGTGCAGTATTTAATTGGCGATCCAGATACATGCCGAACCAGACACCAATGGCAATTGCCAGCACCACTGATATTCCCATGCTGGAGATGGCTCCCAGGTTGCGGAAAATATCACGAATTTCGCTCATTTCCACCTCTATCCAGCACAGATTGTGTACAAAACCTGCTTTGAATAGCATAGGTCATAGTGTTGTGTCAAACACTTCGATCAGGTCAGCTGCTTGAAGCATCTGCCGGCAGCAGCGATGGTGGCTTCAATCTCCTGTTCGGTATGGGCTGCCGAGACAAAAGCGGTTTCAAATTGAGACGGCGCCAGATAGATTCCTTCATTGAGCATAGCCTTGAAGTAGCGGGCAAAGGCCTTGGTGTCGCAGCTGCTGGCGCTGGTCCAGTCGGTGACGGGTGAACTGCTGAAAAAAGCACAGAACATGCTGCCCACACGTGTTGAGTAAAGCGGGTAACCGGCATCAGCTGCCGCCTTTGAGATGCCGTCCGCCAGGGTACGGCTTTTCTCTTCAAGTTGCTCATAGAAACCAGGCTGCTGCAGAATCTTGAGGGTTTCTATGCCGGCGGTCATGGCCAGGGGATTGCCCGAAAGAGTACCGGCCTGGTATACGCCGCCTGAAGGAGACAGCTTTTCCATGATCTCTCTCTTGCCGCCAAAGGCGCCGACAGGCAGTCCGCCACCGATAATTTTTCCCAGTGTGGTCATGTCGGGGGTGACACCATAAACTGCTTGCGCGCCACCATAGGCCACACGAAATCCGGACATAACCTCGTCGAAGATCAGGATGATTCCCTCGTTGGTGCAGAGCTGGCGGAGCCCTTCCAAAAAGCCCGGTTGTGGCGGTACCGTACCCATGTTGCCAGCTACCGGCTCAATGATTATACAGGCGATCTGGTCATGGTTTTCCGCAATCAGAGACTTTACTGAATCAAGAGAATTATAGTCGGCTGTCAGGGTGTGTTTTGCAAAATCGGCAGGCACACCGGGTGAATCAGGAATGCCGAAAGTTGCTGCACCGGAGCCGGCCTTGACCAACAGGGCATCGGCATGACCGTGGTAGCAGCCTGAAAATTTGAGTATCTTGTCGCGACCGGAATAGCCCCGGGCCAGACGGATGGCACTCATGGTGGCCTCGGTACCCGAGCTGACCATGCGCACCATCTCGATCGAGGGGACAGCGTCGATGACCATCTGTGCCAGTATGACCTCGCGCTCGGTGGGGGCTCCAAAACTTGAGCCGGAATCCATGCACTCCTTGACTGCTGCAACGACTTCGGGACGACAGTGACCGAGAATCATGGGGCCCCAGGAGCCGACATAGTCGATGAAGGTATTGCCGTCCGCATCGTAAATGTTGCTTCCTGAGGCTTTGGCAATGAATAAAGGATCTGCACCTACGGACCTGAAGGCCCGAACAGGGCTGTTGACGCCGCCGGGAATGACCTGCTGGGCAGCTTTGAAGAGTTCGGCTGAACGTGAGAACGGCATGGCTGATGTCTCCTTGTGGAGTGGTTTACGTTTTTGGATATGAGCTTGTACCTGCACAGAGATGATTTTGTCAATTCGGTCGGTTGAATAAGTCTGATGGATTGCCGTGACGAATTGGTGGCGCTATCGTGCGTTGCAGCTGCAACGCTTTGTGATTACAACAAATTGCTGTGCTAATGACTATTTGATCCAGGTCAAAAAAAAAGGGAAAAAGTGCTTGACAATCGACACACAAATGAAATAGGTTGGCATCGTTTTGTATACAGTATACGTCTAAATTAATGAATAAAAGAACGGCTTGGGGAGGAAATAGCACATGCTTGGTACCTATTTGCCCATTATACTGCTGATCCTGATTGCACTAGCATTCGGTCTCGGTTCAGTGGTGTTTTCTTCGTTGATCGGACAGAAGAAGTACTCAAAGGTCAAGATGGCGCCATATGAGTGTGGTTGTGAGCCGATCGGTACTGCCCGTGACCGCTTTCCAATCAAGTTCTACATGATTGCCGTCCTGTTTATTCTGTTTGATATTGAAGCTGTGTTCCTCTATCCATGGGCAGTCCTGTACAAGAAGCTTGGGTTGTTTGGTCTGGTGGAGATGGGGCTGTTTGTTGTCATACTCTTTGTTGGTTACATCTATGTCTGGAAAAAAGGAGCACTGGAATGGGAGTAAATCAATCCCTCGGTGGTAACGTTACGGTTACGTCACTTGACAAGCTGGTCAACTGGGTCAGAAAGTCCTCCATCTGGCCGATGACGTTCGGTCTTGCCTGTTGCGCGATCGAGATGATGGCAACCGGTGCATCACACAATGACCTTGACCGCTTCGGCATCATATTCCGTGCATCACCGCGCCAGGCTGACTGCATTATCATCGCAGGCACTGTCACCAAAAAAATGGTGCCGGTCATCCAGACCGTGTACGAGCAGATGCCTGAGCCGAAGTGGGTCGTTGCCATGGGTGCCTGCGCCTGCTCTGGCGGAATCTTTGATACCTATAGTGTGGTGCAGGGGGTTGATGAGATATTGCCGGTAGACGTATATATCCCCGGTTGCCCTCCCCGTCCTGAGGCATTGCTATATGGCCTGATGAAGCTGCAGGATAAAATCATGCAGGAGAGTAACTCTTTTGGCTCTGTATTTGGTCTTGGGGAGCGGGTTTCCACGGTCTGAAATTCAGGCGGTTACGAATTAACTACTACTGAAAAGGTTTCGACGCTATGGCAGACACAAATCGCGCCGTTGAAAAGCTGCAAGGAAAATTTGAATCCTCCCTTCTGGAGGTAAAGCAGGATCGTGGTGACTGGATTGTTACCGTTAAAAAAGAGGCCATCATCGATGTGCTGACCTTCCTTAAGCATGAATGCAAATTTGATATGCTGACGGATGTGACTGCCCTTGACTATCTGGGCAAACCTGGTGAGCGTTTTCGCGTGGTTTATCAGCTGACCTCGGTCCCGTTTAAGGATCGGCTGCGGGTCAAGGCTCCGGTTGCTGAAGATGCCTGCACTATCGAGAGCGCCACGCAGGTGTATGCCTCGGCTAACTGGCTTGAGCGCGAGGTGTATGACCTGTTCGGCATTCGTTTTAGCAAGCACCCGGATCTGCGGCGTATTCTCATGACGTCTGACTGGGTTGGGCATCCTTTGCGCAAGGACTATCCTCTGCAGGGCCCTGGACGCGAGCCGTATAAAGGCCGTCTTTCCTAGGTTGTACCCACGAAAACGTACTTAACGATCAGACGAGGCTATATTCATGGCGAACAATGAGATTATGACCATTAACATGGGGCCGCAACACCCCAGTACCCACGGCGTTCTGCGTATGCTGATCGAGCTGGATGGAGAGACCATTCTCAAGATTGATCCGGATATCGGTTTTCTGCATCGTGGTGTTGAAAAGCTTTCTGAGCATCGTACCTATCACCAGACGCTGCCACTCACCGATCGACTTGATTACCTTGCGCCGATGAGCAACAACCTGGGTTATATCCTGGCTGTAGAGAAGTTGTTGGACATTGAGGTTCCTGAACGTGCTGAGACCATCCGGATTCTTTTGGCAGAACTGACACGACTCAAGTCTCACCTTGTCTGGCTTGCCTGCCATGCCCTTGATATCGGTGCCATGACGGTCTTCATCTACTGCTTCCGTGAGCGTGAGACGATCATGGAGACGTACGAGCTGATCTCCGGTGCCCGTATGACCTCCAACTATTTCCGTGCTGGCGGGCTTTCTCAGGATGTTCCCCCTGAGTTTGAGAAGAAGGTCCGTGACTTCATGGCTGTAATGCCCGGATACATCGACACCTATGAAAATCTGCTTACCAATAACCCGATCTGGCGTACTCGTACCATTGGAAACGGTGTAATCTCTGCCGAAGATGCAACCGATATCGGTATAACTGGACCGGCGCTGCGTGGTTCAGGGGTAGATTTTGACCTCCGTCGCGACATCCCCTATGCAGGCTATGAAAAGTATACATTCGAGGTTCCTGTTGGTACCGAATGCGATACCTATGATCGTTACAAGGTACGCCTGATTGAGATGCGTGAGGCATGCAAGATTATTAATCAGGCACTCGACCGGCTGAAGCCCGGCCCTGTGCTGGCAGATGCACCCCAAGTCTGTTACCCGCCCAAGGAATCTGTCTACAATTCGATCGAAGGCCTGATTCATCACTTCAAAATCGCCAGCGAAGGCTATCCAGTGCCGGAAGGCGAAGTGTATGTGGGCATTGAAGCACCAAAAGGTGAGCTTGGCTATTATGTTGTCAGCGATGGCAGTACCAAGCCGTTCCGTATGCGAGTGCGGCCGCCTTCATTTGTTAACCTGCAGGCCATAGAGAAGATGGCAAAGGGTGCCATGATTGCAGACCTTGTAGCCGTTATTGGTACGCTGGACATCGTGCTGGGTGAAATTGACCGCTAGACCGATACCGAAAGGGGAGGCCGCAAGATGACCGAAGCGGTTGCAACACAGACAGAAGAAGTTGAAGAGCAAGAGCCGGCTGTAGATTTGGCGATCGCTGAAAATGTTATACAGAAGTACAAGGATATTCCGGGCAACCTGATGCCGGTTCTGCAGGGTGTGCAGGATGAGTACGGATATATTCCCAGGGCTGCAGTAGATTATATTGCAGAACGACTTAATGTATACCCAAGTCAAATTTACGGCGTGTTGACCTTCTATGCCCAGTTTCACCTCAAACCACGGGGCAAGTACATTATCAGGGTCTGTATGGGTACTGCCTGCCACGTTCTTGGCGCAGAGAGAATCAAGGAAACGTTCTATGAGCGTATCGGAATCGGTCATGCTGAAACGTCCCCCGATAAACGCTTCACCTTTGAACTGGTTGCCTGTCTTGGTGCCTGTGGTATGGCCCCGCTGGTCATGGTTAACGATGAGACCTACGGCAAGATGACTGTTCAGAAAGTAGACGAAATCGTTAAGGAATACACTGCGCTTCCGATTTAGCGTCGGGACAATTTGTCAGGGGATAGAACACATGGCTGAAGCTATCAAGATATTGATCTGTCA
>CAZYMK010000218.1:0-281 GCA_964648885.1 uncultured Geobacter sp.
TCAGTGATGTGCAGGTGTTGCCGGGGATGACCGCCACGGTAGCGATTGCGGTTACGAAGCGTACGGCGTTTAGTTATATCTTTGAACCGATGCTGGTCAGTATGAGAAAGGCGATCCATGCAAAATAAAATAGTTTGGGCTTTGGTCTCTATCGGGTTGGCCATTGGGACACCGTCAGTCGCCGGAGCGACGGCTGACAGTTATCAGGATCTGTTTCAGCTGGCCAAAAAGAATGACAGTACCATGGTGCGGGCCGAGGCACGGCTTGCGGCAGTTACCGC
>CAZYMK010000218.1:291-551 GCA_964648885.1 uncultured Geobacter sp.
AACCAGGTGAAGATAGGGCAGCGGGCCGAGATCACGGTGGCCGGGCTTGATCGTCGCGCCATCCCGCCGTTTGTGGGGACTATCAGCTATATCTCGGCCGACCGGATCGTGCCACCCCCTGGCTCTGGTCAGCAGGCACCCTACTTTGGGGCAACCATCAAGATCGATGAACAGCACCAGCAAGCGGTCAGTGATGTGCAGGTGTTGCCGGGGATGACCGCCACGGTAGCGATTGCGGTTAAGAAGCGTACGGCGTTTAG
>CAZYMK010000218.1:783-4455 GCA_964648885.1 uncultured Geobacter sp.
GGTACGCAGACCGGATCAGTGGTTGGCCATAACTATGCGGTGTCGGCCCGGATCAACCTGCTGGACGTGCCGACCTTGATGAATCTGAATGTTGCTGATGCCGGTATCAGAGCCGAAGAGGCGGCAGTACGGGCAGCCCGTCAGGATCTGGTGGTCCGTTTTGCCGATGGTTACCTGGGGCTGCTGAAGGCCCAGCAGGAGTATCAGATCACCCGGAAGGAGTTTGAGCGGGTTACGCAGCTTCATGAACAGAGTCAGATGATGCTGAAAGCCGGTATGGGGGATATCATCGCCGTGTATGAGGCCAAGGCACGGCAAGACAGTGTGGCGGCTGATATCACTCGCTCGGAAGGGAATCTGCGGCTGGCGGAGCAAAAACTGTCAACTCTGGTGGGGAGGTCGATCAATGAGGTGCAGGATTACGCACCGTTGACGGTGCTGGGTGCCCAGCCGGACGATCTGGCCTGGTGGCTGGATACGATGGAGAAGAACGATCCGATCATCCGGCAAGGGATGCTGGGTTTGGAACGTTCAGGGCAGGAGTTGCGGGCGGTTAAGGCAGAGCACCTGCCGTTTCTCCAGGGATCGGGCGGTTATACCTCCAGCAAAGGGACTGCCTTCTTGCCGGAAGTGGAGACGCGCCAGTGGTATGTGGGTGCTTCACTGACCATCCCGATCTATTCGGGCGGTGAGACCTCAGCCAAGGTGAGACGGGCCGTTGCCAATCAGTCCGGTAGTAAAGGGTTATTGGATGACTTGCGTAAACAGCGGAGTGAAAACCTGAAACAATCGTACTACAACCTTGTCTACAACGTGGCGCTGGTTAAGTCACTGGAACAACGGCTTGCCTCGGCCGAGGTGCAGCTGAATGCCGTCAAGAAAGGACGTTCTATCGGTACCCGCACGGCGATTGATCTGCTGAACGCGGAACAGGCTTATACCAGCGCACAACGGGATTACCGCAGCGCCTTGTATGATAACGTACTGAAAAACATCTTGCTGAAGAATGCTGCCGGTATACTGGATGATACGGTTCAGGTGCCGATGGCGGCAAGCGCAGATCGTCCGGCGGCCTCGGCCCCGGCCCCGGCCCCGGCAGTTCCAGTTCCAGTACCAGTGCCAGTACAAGCAGTGTCTCAGCCGATGGTTCAGCTGCCAGAGCAACCGCAGCATGGTGCTACCGTTGCCGGTATCGGTGTGCTGCTTAAGACCGTCAAACAGTCAGCTCCTCTCCAGTTGTTTGAAAAGCCGGATTCTGCCTCTCAATTACTGACCGGCTGTTCACCACGGCAGATTCCGCAGATCAGAGGCAAGGGACAACAGGCTGAGTCACGGGTCTTGGTAACCGATGCAACGAACAGCTGGGTCCAGGTGGTCTGCACACAAACGGCATCTGCTGCCTGGATTGAGGTTGGTAAGGAGTACCAGTTTATTCCCTGGAAGGAATTCTTGAAGGAAAAACAGGTGCAGCTGCTCCCAGGCCTGAGCAAGGAGCAGTATGCCGTGTACGATGCCGAGGAGAAACAGGTGTTACAGCAGTTGACTCCCCGAGACCAGTTGCTGGTTGAAAATGTGGTGGAGCAGTGGTTGCTGGTACGTTCCGATAAGGTTGTGCTGGGCTGGCTGCGCTGGAGAGATCCCAACGGCGTGTTGCTGGTAGGCGTGGTGCAGTAGGGGGCTGGGGTATTCATGGCGTTGATACCGTGCAAACTATGTGGTAAGGCGATATCCACACGGGCTCTGGTCTGCCCGAAATGCGGTTGCCCCAACATCCTGAGAACAGCGCAGGAAGCGTCGGCCCCTCCCAAAAAGACCTGCATCGATTGCGAATACTTTGGTGTGGACGGCAGCCATGCCTGCAACCTGTGTGAGCTGCAAGGGGTATCACCGAAGACTCAGCGGAGCGTTCGCAGCCAGTTAACGGCAGAAGAGCAGCAGATGGGTCAGGGGAGGGGAGCATCCGACCTGCTGACGCGAATCAGCGCACTTGAGCTGGATCCTCACCTGCAGGAGCTGTTTGCGTTGATAGCGGCAACACCGATCAGCGCCAAACTGCTGGGTATCCGCCGCTTTGCAGTGGATCTGCCGCAACTCCGGCATTTCCGAAGCTTGCGGACAGGGGAGATGATTGATTCCAGTCAGGCCCTGGTTATGGGCGGTTTCTACTATATCTTACACGGCCTCTGGCGCAAGGGAGGTCTGGTGATCACCCTGCAACTGGGGCTGCTGGCCGCGTTATTGTTCTGTATCACTCCGGTGCAGATAGGTGCGGTGATCGGTCTGGTGCTGTTGCAGCTGGTGATCTTTGCTTCTGCAAAGTACGATCGCTATCGACAGTTGGTGCTGGAGGAGGTGTTCTGGTGGTAAGACAACGTCATGTCTGCTGAGAACAGTCAGAAATTTTGCATCGAGTGCCGCGCCATGGTGCCGTTGGATGTGGAATCTTGTCCTGAGTGCGGCTATCCCTTTGATGATGATTTTGTGAAAAGGTGCGGTACTTGCGGCAGTCTGATGGTGGCTGATCTGGATACCTGCCCTGCATGCGGGCGTCTGGTTGAAGCTGAGTCTGACAAGCAACCGGTGCGGCAGCCGGTTGCAGCCTCTGAGTCGGCGTCGGATGGTCTGCCACTCCAGCCTCAGGCACTGCGGAATGACCAGGAGAACCCGTTATCCTCCCCCGCTGCAGTTATGCCAACCGTAGAACCTGTTGCTGCTTCTGATATTCAGGTAGCAGTGCTGCAGGCAACCTTACATGACCTGATCACTGCCGTTCAGGACGGTACTCTGCGTAACGAAAAGACGGCACGTAGCCTGGCGGATGCTGTTGCCTCGCTGAAGGTTGGACTGCAGGAGGTTTCGGCATTGGTCAGGGCTACACGGGAAGAGCATGCTTCTGCTGGTGTCTTGGATCAGATCAGCGAGCTGAAAAACGAGGTGGCGACATTGTCGGCACAACAGCAGTCCGGGGAGCGGCAGCTGCTGACTGCGGTCAATGAGGCTGCCGCCCGCTATACGCCGGTGGTGCTGCCGGCATCGCTCAGGTGGCTGGATTACATCCTGATTGCGGTGGTGGTGGTGATGGTTTTCAGCATCGGCAACCTGCTGTTAATGGCCTATATCGCTAAACTCCTGATGCAGGAATAGCTGCAGCAACAGATCGTGCGAACAAAAGAGAGCGGGCCAGACGGGAAACTGTCTGGCCCGCAGTGTTTATCTGCTGCTGTTCGAGAATCAGGTGACGGTGATGCTGTAACCTTTAGGCAGCGTAACCTCTTCAGCCTCTTCTTGCATCTGCCGGTAGTTGTCGGCATTTTTCCGCTTGGCGGTCAGTGTGAGTGGTAGTTGCTCAAGTTGTATCTCTTCAGGATTGAGGGGAGGCCTGAATTCACTGGTTGCCGGGGCTTCATCAGCAGGTGCTGATGGCGGTTCCAGGGGCTGCTCGGTTGCACGTATCGGCTGCGGTACTTCCTTCGGTATGATGACGGCGGTGTTCCGTGGCTCAGGCAGTTCTGAAACGACAATCTGCACCTGTGTTTTTGTGGGCTTTACAATCCGTGAACCAGCTTGGTTCGGTTTTTTACTGCGAGCGCTTTCTGCAGCACTGTGCGCAATGATTTCGAGCTTACGTCGCGCCTCTGCATGCTCGGCAGCAGCTTTTTCCTTGTGGGTAGG
>CAZYMK010000218.1:4465-5483 GCA_964648885.1 uncultured Geobacter sp.
TGTCTCAGTTTGCTGTGACTGAGTGACCGGTTGTTCCTGCAGCAGGTTGCCCAGTACAATCTGGCGCTCTTCGCTGCTGATGCAGGTCTTCTCGTGTGGTTTGTCTTGCTGCGGTTTTTCCGGCGTAGAAGCGGGAGCGATACTGACCGCCTCAGGAACGATTGTGTGCGTCAGGTTCGCTGGTAACAGCGTGGCGGCCTGTTCGGCCTGGTGCTTATGGAGGGTCTGCAACTCGGCCTGAAGTGTTGTTACCCTGGTTTTCAGCGGATCCGTTTCTGATTGGAGGTTTCTGTGCCGCTCACGCAGATCTTTGAATGCAGTTTGGGTGTCCCCCAGCGTGCCCTTGAGGTTTTTGATTTCATTATGTAACTTCAGGTTTTCGCCACGCAGGACTTCTACATCAATCTTGGCCAGGTCGGTGTTAAAGTTAAGTTGTTCATTCTCTTTGCGCAACGTCTCAATCAGGGCAAGTTGTTCGGCCTGTGTCCCTTCAGTACGACGACCAAAATGTACCGAGGCAAAACTGCTTGGCTCCTGGGCAGTAGCCCAAGCTGGCGGGATATCAAGCTCCATCGGGGGGGTTGCCTTTAACAGCGCACCGAGGTACGACGTCAAAAACGACTCGTCAATTAATACCTTGTCAGTGTGGGCTTGTGCCTGTGCCATGCTGAACGGTCCTTTTCGATAGCTGATACTTGTTATATAGTTCGGCAATCAGCAGTGCATTCTGGACTACTTTGTTGATAACCAGGCAAATTTTGTTGGTCCGCTGGAGTTAAGGGTGGTGTGGCCGGTTGCAGGTGGATAGCTTTGGTAGCATCATGCGCTTTGCGAGGACTTGGTTTGAAGAGTCAGGGGTAAAAAAGGGGCAGGTTTAAAACCTGCCCCTAGTTTGCCCAGCGTATCGGGCAACCCCGGCCTGTTGAAAGAAACAGGCGTCGCCCCGACCAAGGGGAAGACAATCCGATTCGCAAGGGCGTTGCTGGCAACGGCAAGGTCTGAAGTAAGGTTTAGTGAG
>CAZYMK010000219.1:0-5479 GCA_964648885.1 uncultured Geobacter sp.
GTTCCCCACGGTCTCCATCAGCGGCCAGGGATTTCCGGTGGGGAAGGTGCGGTAGTAGTGTGCAGGTTTGGTGAAAACGCTGTTTTAATTAGCGCTTGACAGATCGTGCTTGCAGGCGTAATTTTTACTTAACAAGTAAACACATAGCTTTAAACCGAAAAGGCAAAATCCGGGGGACCGGATGACGCAAAGCCACCTGCCCAGAACGGGAAGAGGGGTTATCGAAGTAAAAGCAAGGTACTGCTTACGTAAGCAGTTCATTTGCCCGCCTTTTCACATGAGAAGGCGGTTTTTTGTTTGCGGTGATGACAGCGCCACTGATGATGGTCGAGGAGTATACCATGACACACGAACAGATCCTGGCCGTTCGCCTGCGTTTGATCGAGTACTCGTTTCGCCATTCACTGGCTGAACTCCTGCGAGAGACGCTGGATGAGGCTGAAAAGCTCACAGGAAGTTGTGTCGGCTTCTATCACTTTCTTGACAGAAACCAGCAGATGCTCACCCTTCAGGCCTGGTCAACCCGCACTGCTGCCGAATTCTGCAAGGCTGAAGGTGCAGGTCGCCATTATGCTGTCGCAGAGGCCGGAGTTTGGGTTGAATGCATCCATCAACGCTGTCCCGTTATCCACAACGACTATGCATCGCTGCAACATCGCAAGGGGATGCCGGACGGCCATGCCAACGTTATACGCGAACTGGTTGTCCCTGTCTTACGTAACGGAAAAATTGTCGCCATCCTTGGTGTAGGCAACAAAGAATCGGATTACACACTGCGTGACGTTGAGACAGTAAGCCTCCTGGCCGATTTGGCATGGGATATTGCTGAACAGAAACGGGCTGAAGATGCACTGCACGAGACAAATATCCAGCTTGAGCAAGAGATTGCAGACCGTCAACGTGCTGAAGAGGAGTTGAGAGTCAAGAATCTTGAACTGTTGCAGTTTAACGAGACCCTGGAACACCGCGTTAAGGAGGCTGTTCAGGAAATACACATTAAAGACCAGTTGATGTTCCAGCAGCAGCGACAGGCCTTGATGGGAGAGCTGATCCAGAATATTTCGCATCAGCTGAAACAGCCGTTAAACGGCCTGAGTCTGCTATTGCAGACCATAGCATTTGACATTGATCAAGGGGTTTCAGAAGTTGGCATACTGCAGGAAAATATCGGCAAGTCGCTGGAACTGATATCGTTTCTTTCGCAGACTATCAGTGATTTCAGTGTGTTTTTTCAGGTAGGACGCCAAAAAACTGTTTTTGATCTGTACAAGGTGGCAGAACGGACCATACACCTGATTTCCGCTCATCTGGAAAGTCGCAACATTCAGGTTGTCTTTGAGCCTGTCACAGAGCTGTATGTTGAAGGCTACCGGAACGAATTTGCCCAGGTCCTCCTCAACCTGGTCGGCAATGCCGTAGATGTGTTTGCAGACCGGGCGATTGCTTCGCCTGTCATTCGCATAGGAATTACCGGTCACGGTGAGGCGGCTGTCGTAAGTATATCTGATAACGGAGGCGGCATTTCTCCGCTCATTATGGGGAAGATTTTCGAACCCCACTTCTCCACAAAACCTGAAGAAAAGGGGAGTGGTATCGGTCTTAGCATGTCACAGGCCATAGTTGAGCAGCACTTCGGTGGCCGTATCCGGGCAGTAAACCGAGACGGTGGCGCCCTGTTTATCATCGAGATTCCGATGACAAGAGACGAACGCGGACCTGCCAAATCCTGGTAGTGGGAGTCATAACTATGGCAACATTAGAGTCACTACCCCCACCGCCGCCGACGCAAGATGAGCGCATAGAGTTCAAGCGCCTTGGATACAACCTTGTGCTGACGATTTCCGGTGATGGCCTTTTCTGCTCGGCAGCCTATGTTCCATCGGGCAATGGTGCTCCCCTTACCTTTTCGGAGTTGCAGACTTTCCTAGCACAGGCAAAAATAAAGGAAGGGATTGTTGCAAGCGGATTGGAAACGTTCATCGCATCAGCTGCGCAGGGTTCCGTAGCATCTGTTACCATTGCTGCCGGTACGGCAATGATTCCTGGCGCAGACGGCACCATCCAATTTACTGTCAAGGATTCATTGGAGGAAGAGGAGATAACAGAAGAGCAGGCAGCGTTGCCTGACGATGGTCGTATGGATCTGCGGCACGTGCAGCGTTTTCTCAACGTCGTTGCAGGACAGCAGGTTGGCACAATACTTTGTCCCGGTGAGGGTGTAGCCGGAAGAAACATCCGGGGCCAAGTCATACCGGCACAACCGGGTATGCCCCTTGATCTGGAGCTGGCAGGCGGCATCAGGTTGGGCGACGACGGCGTCTCTCTTTATGCCGAGGCAGACGGCAGGCTTTGCTGGCAGGGGAAAGAGCTGTCCGTTGAAGAGGTCTATCTGATTAAAGGCGATGTTGATTTCAAGGTGGGTAATATACGCTACAACGGCTATCTGGACGTCAAGGGCGATATCCTTGACGGGTTTAAGGTGCAGGCGTCCAAAGGGATCAAGGTCCAGGGAAATATAGGGGCATGTGAGGTGTCTTCTGAAGGTGATATCGCTTTTTGCGGCCTGAACGGACAAGGCAAGGCAAGCATTACCTGTGGCGGTAAGGTTCTTGCCAACTTTATCCATGATGCTCAGGTTCATGCGGAAGGGGATGTGTTGGTTGAAACGGAAATTCGTAACAGTTTCATCCGCTCCAATGGTATGGTCAAGATCAACAAAGGGATTCTGGCCGGCGGGGAAACCGTTGCCTTGTCAGGCGTTGAGTCCAGTATTATTGGTACCGTATCATCTCTTCGCACACGGCTTATTGCAGGAGTCTGTCACAGCGATCTGGTGGAGTTGAACCTGCTTTTCAATGAGCTGAAGGAGTTGGTGGCCAGGTTTAATTCGCCCGGCAGGCCCATGGATGCAAAAGAGTTCGGTGAGGGCAGGGCAGCGATAACAGCCAGGATTCAGGCTGTACGGGAACGGAGCTACCCTTCAAAAAACGCAAAGATAAACTTCAAAAAACGTCTGCATGAAGGGGTGAGCTTGACCATCGGTCAGACCAGCGAAGATATACGTGAAGGCCTGGATGGTCCGGCAAGTATAATTGAGAACAGCCTTGAAGGAGGTTTTCGATATCTGGGGTTAACGGATTTAGTTGTTAAGGCAGATGACCTGGAAGAGGCCTTCAGGCAGCAGCAGCAGCTTCTGGTGAACAAAGGTACAGCTGATATACAGTAACGCAACCGCCTGCGTCGAGGTAACTATGGAGCCAAATCAGCCATTATTCAAATGGATCACCGAGTACCAGCTTGGAATTCAGGAATTTGACGAACACCATCAGAAGCTGGTGCAGCTCCTGAATGACTCGTTTGATGCCTTTGCAGGCAACGCTCATCCGCAAAGGCTGACAGCAATTTTTGACGAATTATCTGCATACACAGTGTACCACTTTGCAGCAGAAGAAAGCTGGATGAAGAAACACCAGTTCCCCAAGCTTGCCGAGCATACGGCACTTCATGATGCTTTTAAATCCAAATTGGCTGAGCTTCAGCAGGCACAGCGTATGCGAACTGCTGAACTTCATGCTGAACTTTTTACGTTTTTGTCAGATTGGCTGGCGAATCATATTTTGGAGACAGATGCCGAATACGGTGCTTTTGCACGAAAAACTCACCACACAACCGGTGATTCCAGCAAGGAATGAGGAACAGATGAAGGCTCTTGTGGTTGATGATTGCGCGATTGCGCGCGAACTGTTGGTTCTGGCCTTGGAAGGCCTTACAAACGCAGATCAGGCAGAAAACGGCACAGACGCGGTAAAAATGGTTGAAGCGGCTCTGGGGGCAGAGCATCCCTATGACCTTATTTGTATGGATCTAAATATGCCTGGTATGACAGGTCACGATGCATTACGACTGATCAGGGAAAAAGAAGCAGAGGGCTTAAGTCGGCATCGTGCCAAAATTTTTATGGTTACGGCCAGCAGTTCTCCGGATGATATGCTGGAAGCGCTCTTATCTGGTGATTGTGATGACTACCTTACCAAGCCGGTACTGATGCAGACGTTGAAGGAGTTACTGCAAAAACACCAGATAGCTTGATCCGGCGGTTTCAGCCAGCTACAACATGCACAAAAAAAGGGACACCAAACGGCATCCCTTTTTTTATAGCTGCTTTATGAAGCGCCGGATTTACCCCTGCAGGCCAAACTCCTCATGCAGTACCCGTACTGCCAGTTCAGTATATTTCTCATCAACCACCACCGAGATCTTGATCTCAGAAGTGGAGATCATCTGGATGTTGATGCTGTTCTTGGCCAGAGCAGCAAACATGCGGGTTGCAACGCCGGCATGGCTGCGCATGCCAAGACCGACAATGGAAATTTTGCTGATGTTCTCGTCGGACTGGACTTCAAGGGCTTCAACCTCTTTGGCTACTTCGTTGGTGATTAAAAGCGCCTTTTTAAGGTCCGCCTTGGTGACGGTGAAGGTGAAGTCGGTGGTGCCGGCATGACTGACGTTCTGGACAATCATGTCAACCGAGATGGCTGCATCTGACAGCGGTGTAAGGATCTTGGCGGCGATACCCGGTTTGTCAGGCACCCCCAGCACCGCGATCTTTGCTTCATTCTTGTCGTATGCAACCCCGGAAACGAGAATTCCTTCCATATCCTTATCCTCCCTGGTAACCATGGTACCGGTGTTTTCATTCAGGCTTGAGCGGACGTGAATGTCCACGTTGTATTTTTTAGCGAATTCTACGGAACGGATCTGCAGCACCTTGGCTCCCAGACTGGCCAGCTCCAGCATCTCGTCGTAGGAAATCTTTTCTACCTTGCGCGCTTCTCTGCAGACGTTGGGATCGGTGGTGTAGACGCCGTCAACATCGGTGTAGATCTCGCACACATCAGCCTTCAGGGCGGCAGCAAGTGCCACAGCCGAGGTGTCTGAACCGCCACGTCCCAGGGTGGTCAGGCTGCCTTCTTTATCCATCCCCTGAAAGCCAGCCACAACCACAATGCAGCCTTCCTTCAGATCGGCCTGCATCCGTGTGTCGTCGATGCTCTCGATTCTGGCCTTGGCATAGGTGCTGTCGGTAATGATCGGTACCTGCCAGCCCATGTACGACTTGGCCTTATAGCCAAGTGACTTGAGGTACATGGCTAACAGGCCGATGGTAACCTGCTCACCGGTTGCCACCACCACATCGTACTCACGGTTGTCAGGGATATCGACCATCTCATTTGCCAGGGCAACCAGTTTGTTGGTTTCACCCGACATGGCGGAAACCACGACTACTACCTCGTTACCGGCCTCATAGGTCTTGATGATCCGCTTGGCAACGTTCTTGATCCTGTCGGTGGTTCCCACCGACGTGCCGCCGTATTTCTGAACTACCAGTGCCATACTGTTGCTCCTTCACAGAACAGATCAAAAGTTGAAAGTGTTTTTATTTAGCAGAACAGTGCAGGGGTGACAAGGATTTTTTATT
>CAZYMK010000220.1:0-5473 GCA_964648885.1 uncultured Geobacter sp.
TCTGATGGTCTTTTAGCACAGCTCTCGCCAAGAATAAAACCTGAAACCGCATCCGCCAGGGAAACTTTTGCTTGACCCGCGCTCCCGACCTGTCTTATGAATGAACGGTCATTCATTACGGAGGAGCCCATGGTAAAAGAAGATAAACGAGAGGCGATTCTGCAGGCCACCTTAGAACTGGTGGCTGAAAACGGCTTCCATGACGCCCCCTGTTCGGCTATTGCGGAACGGGCCGGTGTCGCAGCCGGTACCATCTATCGCTACTTTGAAAACAAGGATGTACTGATCAGCGAGCTGTATCTGGCCCTTGAGAACAGGATTACGGCTGACATCATGATCGACTACGATCCTGCCCAGCCGGTTCGCGAGCGGTTCATACATCTGGGGCAGGTGGTCCTGCAGCACTTTATTGCCAATCCGCAGCAGTTCAAGTTTATCGAGCAGTTTCATCACTCTCCCTACGGAGCGGCGTTTCGTCGAGACCGGATTCTGGGTCCTCTAGCTGCCGTGGATGAAACCTGCAAATGCAACCTCTACCGGGAGCTGTTCAATGAGGGCGTTGCACAGCAGGTCATAAAGGATCTGCCGATGCCGGTGTTGTTTGACCTGGCCTTCGGGCCGATTGTGTTTACCGCACGAAACCATATTCTCGGATTTATCAGACTTGATCTGCAGCTGATCAAACAGGTGATGGCAGCCTGCTGGGACGGACTGAGCCGCTGAACACACAGTGCCTTAACTTAAACAGAGTAACGACGAGGAACGAACCATGCTCAAGACCAGACCGACACGCCTACTGGCAACCGCCCTGCTGGCAGCACTCAGCTTTACTGCAACCGCCTGCGGCAAGAAACACCCCCCCATGCCACCGCCAGGACCACCCGAGGTTGGTTTTGTCACCATCCAGCCACAGCGGGTTGCCTTGACCACTGAACTGTCGGGCCGTACCGCACCCTATCTGATTGCCGAGGTGCGACCTCAGGTGGGGGGTATCATCAAACAGCGCCTGTTTACCGAGGGCAGTGACGTCAAGGCCGGCCAGGTGCTGTACCAAATCGATCCAGCCAGCTACGAGGCAGCCCTGGCCAGCGCCCGGGCCAATCAGGCCAAGGCTGAGGCCACCCTGGGATCGATCCGCCTGAAGGCAGAACGCTACGGCGATCTGGTCAAGATCAAGGCGGTCAGCCAGCAGGATAATGATGATGCCCAGGCCTCGCTGAAGCAGGCCGAGGCCGAAGTGGCAGCAGCCAAGGCTGCGGTGGATACGGCACGGATCAATCTGGCCTACACCCGTATAACATCTCCTATAGCGGGCCGTATCGGTCGCTCAACCGTAACAGAGGGGGCTTTGGTGACTGCCAACCAGCAGACTACCCTGGCAACCGTTCAGCAGTTTTCCACCATGTATGTGGATGTGACCCAATCCAGCGCCGAGCTGTTGACATTGAAGCGTAACCTTGCCAGCGGCCTGCTGAAGCAGGGTAATGAGGCTCAGGCAAAGGTGCGGCTCTTTCTTGAAGACGGTAGCCTCTATCCGTTAAGCGGTAGTCTGAAATTTTCAGAGGTGACTGTTGAACAGAGCACCGGCTCTGTTACTCTGCGGGCGGTTTTTCCCAACCCTAAGCAGGAGCTTTTGCCTGGTATGTTTGTGCGTGCGGTGTTGGAAGAGGGAACAGTGCCTGATGGTATTCTGGTGCCGCAGCGCGGCGTAACCCGCAACCCCAAAGGCGAAGCGGTTGTTATGACCGTTGGGGCAGAGGAAAAGGTTGAGCCGAGGCTGGTCAAGGTAGTGCGTACTGTGGGTGATGCCTGGCTGGTGGGTGAAGGTTTGAAGCCGGGTGAGCGGGTGATTCTTGAAGGGCTGCAAAGGGCACGTCCCGGCTCACCGGTAAAAGCAGTGCCGTTTGGCAGCAAGCCTGCCGTTGCACCGACCCAGCCAACAGCTGAAAAAGCACAAGAACCGGCAAAAAAATAATCTGACCAGTCGGACGTGTCCGACCAGTCCGACCTTGCTCAAAGGAGTTTTCAATGGCACGTTTTTTCATAGACCGGCCTATTTTTGCCTGGGTTATCGCTATTCTTATCATGCTGGCCGGTCTGTTGGCGATCAAAGGGCTACCGGTATCCCAATACCCGACAATCGCGCCGCCGCAGATTTCCATCAATGCCATGTATCCGGGAGCTTCGGCCCAGACCATGCAGGATACGGTCACCCAGGTGATCGAGCAGAAGCTGAACGGCATCGACAACCTGATTTACATGTCATCCACCAGTGATTCTGCCGGTATGGCCACCATCAACCTGACCTTCAAGGCAGGCACCGACCCCAACATTGCCCAGGTGCAGGTACAAAACAAACTGCAACTGGCCACGCCGCTTTTGCCGCAGGTGGTACAGAAGCAGGGGATTCAGGTGGTTAAGTCCACCAAAAACTTCCTACTGATAATTGGTCTGGTGTCTGAAGATGGTTCCATGAGCCGATTCGATCTTTCCGACTATGCTGTAGCCAATATTCAGGATGTGGTCAGCCGCCTTGAAGGGGTTGGCGAAATCACCCTGTTCGGTTCACAGAATGCCATGAGGATCTGGTTAAACCCGGACAAACTGACCAGCTACCGTCTTACCTCAAATGATGTAATAGCCGCCGTGCAAGCCCAGAATGCCCAGGTGTCAGCCGGACAGTTCGGCGGCGCTCCGGCAGCAGAAGGGCAGCAGTTAAACGCCACTATCAACGCCCGTACCCTGCTGCAAACGCCGGAACAGTTTGAGCGGATTGTACTGCGTACCAATCCGGATGGTTCAAGGGTTCTGCTCAAGGATGTGGCTGAATGCAAGATCGGCACGGAAAACTATGACACCATTGCCCGTTATAAAGGCCATCCGGTGGCTGGTATTGCCATTCGCCTGGCAGCCGGAGCCAATGCGCTGGAAACCGGCGAACGGATCAAGGCCAAGATGGAAGAACTTTCAAAGTATTTTCCTGCCGGTATGAAGGCGGTCTATCCCTTTGACAGCACCCCTTTTGTCAAGATTTCCATTGAAGAAGTTGTGGAAACCCTGATTGAAGCAGTGATTCTGGTTTTCCTGATCATGTTTCTGTTCCTGCAGAATATCCGGGCCACCCTGATCCCCACCATTGCCGTGCCGGTGGTTCTGCTTGGCACCATGGGAGTGCTGTTTGCCACTGGTTACTCCATCAATACCCTGACCATGTTTGCCCTGGTCATTGTCATCGGACTTCTGGTTGATGATGCCATCGTGGTGGTGGAAAACGTGGAAAGGATCATGTCGGAAGAGGGGCTGTCGCCCCATGATGCTACGGTCAAGTCCATGGGACAGATCACCAGCGCCCTAGTGGGAATCGCCACTGTGCTTTCAGCGGTTTTTCTGCCGATGGCTTTTTTTGACGGTTCCACCGGAGTTATCTATCGCCAGTTTTCAGTCACTATCATCTCAGCCATGATTCTGTCGGTATTTGTGGCTTTGACCCTTACTCCGGCGCTCTGTGCCACTCTGCTCAAGCCGATTGAGAAGGGGCATCATTTCGGTGAGACTGGTCGTTTCAGTGGGTTCTTCCGTGTGTTTAACCGTTTGTTCAACAGCGGAAGATCACGCTACGAGGGGATAGTGGGTCGTTCCTTCGGCAAGCCGGTACGCTATCTGGCAATTTACGGAGCCATTGTGGCGGTCATGCTGCTGTTGTTCCACCGTCTGCCCACTGCTTTTCTGCCTGATGAAGACCAGGGTTTTATCGTCTGCCAGGTACAGCTTCCAGCCGGTGCAACCCAGACGCGCACCCTTAAGGTGATGGAGCAACTGGAGCAACATTTTCTTGAAAACGAAAAGGGGGCCGTTGATTCGGTTATTACGGTTGCAGGCTTCAGCTTTGCGGGCAGGGGACAGAACATGGGGCTTGCCTTTGTCAAACTGAAAGACTGGGATCTACGCAAAGACGCTGCTCTTAAAGCGCCTGCTGTAGCAAAACGAGCCATGGGAGCCTTCTCCTCAATCAGGGATGGCATGGCCTTTGCTTTTTCTCCCCCGGCGGTCATGGAGCTGGGGCAGGCAAACGGATTTGACCTGATGTTGCAGGACCGGGCCGGGCTTGGCCACGAGAAGCTGATGGAGGCCCGGAATCAGTTGCTGGGCATGGCAATGAAAAATCCAAACCTTGTTGCTGTGCGCCCCAACGGTCAGGATGACACCCCTCAGTTCAAGCTGGAAATCGACGATCTGCGTGCAGGATCCATGGGGGTCTCTCTGGCTGATATCAACAGCACTCTGGCAACGGTCTGGGGCGGCAGTTATGTTAACGACTTTATCCAGGATGGAAGGGTAAAGAAAGTCTATCTTCAGGCTGATGCACAGTATCGCATGCTGCCTGAGGATATAAACCGCTGGCGGGTGCGTAACAACCAGGGGGAGATGGTGCCGTTTTCCGCCTTTGCTACAGCCAGATGGGAGTATGGTTCTCCCCGTCTTGAACGATACAATGGCTTCTCGTCTGTGGAAATCATGGGACAGGCAGCACCGGGTTTAAGTTCAGGTGTAGCAATGGCCGAGATGGAAAAAATGGTTGCAAAGCTTCCGGCAGGCATCGGCTTTGAATGGACCGGACTTTCCTATGAGGAACAGAAAGCAGGAGCCCAGGCACCGGCGCTGTATGCCATATCGCTCCTGGTGGTTTTCCTTGCTGTGGCAGCTCTGTATGAGAGCTGGACCATCCCCTTTGTCAACCTGCTGATGATCCCCCTTGGTCTGGTGGGGGCCATTACGGCGGTTTCTCTGCGTATTCTGCCCAATGATGTCTACCTGCAGATCGGCCTGTTGACGACCATCGGCCTATCAACCAAAAACGCCATCCTGATCATCCAGTTCATCAAGGATCAGTTACATCAGGGTCTTGATCTTGTGGATGCCACCCTGGCGGCAGTAAAAATTCGTTTGCGTCCGGTTATTATGACCTCACTGGCCTTCTTCTTCGGAGTGCTGCCGATGGCCTTGACCAAAGGAGCAGGGGCAGGGGCGCAGAATGCCATCGGCACTGCCGTTACCGGGGGTATGCTCTCGGCAACCTTTATCGACCTACTATTTATTCCGTTCTTCTTCGTACTGGTCTCGCGGCTGTTCGGACGCAAGAAGTATAAAAAGAACCATGGCGATGCCGTACCAATAGCAGGGGAGGCACACTGATATGAACATCAGAAACAATTTTAACGCAGAGGGTAAAAGCGAGGCGCAAAGGCGCAGAGAAAATTCGTCTGCAATGGAGTATAGCCCGATTGTAATTCATGATACAGGGGTAACCTCTTTTTGGGATTTTACCCGTAAGAAAAGAGCGTTTCCCTCTGCGCCTCTGCGTCTCTGCGTGAAAAATGCCGTTATGGCAGGTACACTGGCACTTTTTATTTCCGGCTGTACCATGGCCCCCAGCTACACCCGGCCCGATGCACCGGTGACGGCTGCCTGGCCC
>CAZYMK010000221.1:0-5467 GCA_964648885.1 uncultured Geobacter sp.
GTTGCACCCGAACTGGGGATCGGCGATGATGCTGCGCTCCTTTCCCCCTCTGCCGGATGTCAGCTGCTTGTTTCTACTGATCTGCTGGCAGAAGCGGTGCATTTTGATCTGGGCTTTGGCCCGGCCCGACTGCTGGGCCGCAAGTCTCTAGCGGTCAACCTGTCTGATGTTGCCAGCATGGGCGCTGTCCCCCGCTGGTTCTTCCTCTCGCTGGCCATTCCAGCCGGATTCCCCCTTACAACCATTGAAGGGCTGCTGGACGGCCTGGCTGAGCAGGCTGTTGCCCACAACTGCATCCTGGCTGGCGGCGATACCTGCAGTTCAAAGAGCGGGCTGGTCATCTCCGTTACCATCATGGGAGAGCAGCGACCGGAGCTGATCCTGAAACGGAGCGGGGCACAGCCCGGTGATGAAGTCTGGGTCAGCGGCACCTTGGGGGATTCGGCCCTGGGGCTGAAGTTACTGACGGAAAGCAAGCGGTTGGGAGGGGATGACGACTATCTGCTGCAGCGCCATCTTGATCCAGCCCCGCGCTGCGACCTGGGACAAAAACTGGCTGAGGCTTGCCCTGAGCCGAGACAAAGGGGCGGCTTGGTCACTGCCATGATCGATATCAGTGACGGCCTTTTGGCTGATCTGGGACATATCGCTGAACAGTCCGGCTGCGGTGCCGAGATTCAACTGGCGCAGCTTCCGCTTTCCGCTCAATTCCGGGCATACGCCGCTGCTCAACCGACCATGCCGTGGCAGCTGGCTGTCTGCGGCGGTGAAGATTACGAGCTGTGCTTTACTGCACCGGCTGCCAATCAGCAAACAATCCTGCAGCTGGCAAAAACAGCTGGCATTCCGGTTGCGGTTGTTGGTAAAGTGACCGACTCAAAACAGGTACGGGCAGTGCTACCTGACGGCACTCTCTTCAAGCCATCCGCATCCGGCTATACCCATTTTTAAGTACTGAAACACAGAGTAACGGAGCAACAGAGTAAAGGCATAATCAATAAAAACTGAGTATATCCGCACAATCCGCGTCATCCGCGTTCTATTATCATGGCTTTTATGCCGTTTCTGAAAGGAGCTGTACCGATGTCCACCCTGAACGCCCAGCAGGCCCTGCGTTGTGCCAACACCATCCGTTTACTTGCTGCCGAGGCCGTTGAAAAGGCCAACTCCGGCCACCCCGGCCTGCCGATGGGGGCTGCCGATATGGCAACCGCCCTGTGGGGCACTACCCTTAAATTCAACCCGGCTGACACTGCCTGGGCCAACCGCGACCGCTTTATCCTCTCTGCCGGCCATGGCTCCATGCTGCTCTATTCCCTGCTGCATCTGTTCGGGTTTGATCTTTCCATGGAAGAGCTTAAGAATTTCCGCCAGTGGGGCAGCAAGACCCCCGGCCACCCGGAGTTCGGCCACACACCCGGCGTTGAGGTGACCACCGGCCCGTTGGGCCAAGGTGTTGCCAACGGCGTGGGCATGGCCCTGGCTGCCAAAATGGCAGCAGAGCGGTTTAATACCCCGGACTTTTCCCCGATCACCCACCGCGTATTCGCCATTGTCGGCGACGGTGACCTGCAGGAAGGGATCGCCTACGAGGCAGCTGCCCTGGCAGGTCACCTGGGGCTGGGCAATCTGATCTACCTGTATGACAGCAACAGCATCACCATTGAAGGTAAGACCAATCTGGCCTGGTCAGAAGATGTTGCCAAGCGGTTTGAGGCAGCTGGCTGGCATATCCAGTCCATAGACGGCCATGACCATGATCAGGTCTGTACCGCACTCCAGAACGGCATTGCAGAAACAGCAAAACCCTCGTTGATCATTGCCACCACCCACATTGCCTACGGAGCACCTGGCAAGCAGGACTCCTCCGGTGCCCACGGTTCACCGCTGGGTAAGGACGAGATTGAGGCAACCCGTGTCAACCTGGGCTGGGAGGAGAAACCGTTTACCGTGCCGGCTGATGTCAAGGAACAGTGCGCCAAGCGAGTAGCAGAGTTAAAGTCTGACTATGATACATGGCAGGCCGGTTTTGCTGGCTGGCGGGTTGCCAACCCTGAAAAAGCAAGCCTGTGGGATGCCATGTGGCAGAAGCAGATGCCAGAGAAGCTGGCAGAAGAGCTGCTGGCTACAGTAGCAGGCAAGGACGGCGCCACCCGTGCCCTGTCCGGTGCGGTGCTGCAGCAGGCAGCGAGTCTGCTGCCTGCCCTAATGGGCGGATCGGCAGACCTGGCCCCTTCCAACAACAGTGACATCAAAGGCAGCAGCTCAATCCAGGCTGACTCCTTTGGCGGCCGCAACCTGCACTTCGGCATCCGCGAGCACGCCATGGCCGCGATCTGCAATGGTCTGGCCCTCTATGGCTGCTTTATCCCCTACGGCGCCACCTTCCTGGTCTTTTCTGACTACTGCCGGGCAGCCGTACGTCTGTCAGCCCTGATGCAGCAGCAGGTGATCTATATCTTCACCCACGATTCCTATGCCGTGGGTGAAGACGGCCCCACCCACCAACCGATCGAGCAGACCGCGTCCTTACGGATGATTCCCGGCCTGCAGGTGATCCGGCCGGCCGATGGTATCGAGACTGCCCTGGCCTGGTATGCGGCCCTCAAGTACCACAATGGTCCCACCGCCCTGATCCTGACCCGCCAGAAACTGCCGCTGCTGCCGCGTATGGCTGATGCTGATCCGGCAGCGCCGCTGCGGGGCGGCTATCTGCTGGCCGATGCAGCCGATCCGGCAGTGGTGCTGATGGCCTCCGGCTCAGAGGTCTCGCTTGCCCTGGACGCTGCCGGACTGCTGGCGGAAAAAGGAATTGCCGCCCGGGTGGTCTCGGTGCCGGACGTAGGCACCTTTATGGCACAATCCCCGGAATACCGTGCCTCGGTCCTACCCAAAGGGGTCAAGCGGGTTGCCATTGAGGCCGGCCGTGGCGAATCATTTGGCCGTCTTCTGGGTGAAGAAGGCCTCTTTATCGGCTGGGAACAGTTTGGCGCCTCAGCCCCGGCAGAGGTACTGGCCGAGCAGTTCGGCCTGACCCCGGCCAAGGTAGCCGACAAGGTCGCAGCGTTTGCGAGGTAGCTGATGGAACTGGCTCCATTACTCAAAAACTCGCTGTTGTTTTCCGGCCTGAACGAGGCAGATCTTGGTGAGCTTGCCACCATTGCAATCCGTCGTGTCTTTGGCAAGGGCGACACCCTGTTCAGCGAGGGGGATGAGGCATCAGGCTTTTACCTGCTGGTAAGCGGACATATCAAGATGTGCCGGGTTTCACCGGACGGACGGGAAAAGGTGCTGCACTTTGTCCGTCCCGGCGAGACCTTTGCTGAAGCAGCTTTTTTTGGTGACGGCACCTATCCGGCTGATGCCCGTGCGGTTGAGGCTGGCGAGGTACTGTTTCTCCCCAAACAGGGCTTCATGGAGCTGATGGCCACCAACCCCCAGTTTGCCCTGAATCTGGTGGTATCACTCTCGCTGGCGCTGCGCCGTTTTGTCCGGCAGATAGAGGAGCTGACCTTTGCCGATGTTGCCTCGCGGTTGGCCTCGTTCCTGCTCAAGCGGACAGCAGAAAAATCGACCAGCTATGGCGGAATCACCTATCTTGAGCTGGGTATCAAGAAGGGGGAACTGGCTGCCCAGCTGGGTACCGCCGGTGAGACCATCTCCCGCACCTTCAGAAAACTGAAGGAAGAGGGAATCATCGAGCTGGACGGACGCAAGGTGACCATCCTGCAGATGGAGCGGCTGCAGCAGCTGGCCATACGCCAGCCATAACCACCCCTGCATGCCAGGGGAACTGAGAGGACGCACCAATGTTGATTGTTATGAGCCATACCGCCACTCAGGCGGATATAGACAAGGTTATTGCAACCGTCAGTGAGATGGGATTTACTGCAGCCCCTATTCCCGGCAGCCAGCGCACCGCCATTGGCGTGCTGGGCAACAAGGGTTATGTGGATGACACCAAGATTCGTGACCTGCCCGGTGTGCAGCAGGCTATCCATGTCTCCAAGCCGTACAAACTGGTTTCCCGTGATTTTCACCCGGAAAATACTATCGTTGATGTGGCCGGTGTCAAGATCGGTGAGGGCCAGCGGCCGGTGGTGGTGGGCGGCCCCTGTGCGGTTGAATCGGAAGAGCAGATTATGACCACAGCCCGCTTTGTCAAACAGGCCGGAGCAGACCTGCTGCGGGGCGGCGCCTTCAAACCCCGCACCGGCCCCCATACCTTTCAGGGATTGCGTGAAGAGGGGCTGAAACTGCTGGCCAAGGCCCGCGAAGCCACCGGTCTGCCGATCGTGACTGAAGTCATGAGCCCGGACAACGTCGGTCTGGTTGCTGGCTACGCCGACCTGCTGCAGGTGGGTGCCCGCAACATGCAGAATTTTGATCTGCTGCGGGAGCTGGGCAAGATCCGCAAGCCGGTGCTGCTCAAGCGGGGCATGAGCGCCACCATCGAAGAGTTTCTGGCAGCAGCTGAATACATCCTGGCCGAAGGGAATGATCAGGTGATTCTCTGCGAACGGGGAATCCGCACCTTTGAGACCGCCACCCGCAACACCCTTGATCTGGCCATGGTGCCGCTGGTCAAGGAACTGACGCACCTGCCGGTGATGGTGGATCCCTCCCATGCCACCGGCAAGCGCAGTCTGGTGCCGCCCATGTCCAAAGCGGCGCTGGTAGCCGGTGCCCACGGCGTGCTGGTGGAGGTGCATCCGGAGCCGGAAAAGGCCTTGTCCGATGGCCCCCAATCCCTGACCTTTCCTGGTTTTGCCGCATTAATGGCCGACCTGAAGCGACTGCAGGAATATCTCTGCAGCAACGCCGCATAAAGGGCTGTCATAAAGGGCTTGAAAAAATAAACGGCTACGACTAGGATAGAACCGTAGTCAGTTGCTCTCTGCTCTGCCCGTCGTAGCCTGTAGCGCCCGGGCGGAATACTTGTAGAACCGGGAATCGTTCCCTGCTGCCGTTGTGCTGCCCGAGTGTTGTGCGGGAATTGCCTGAAGCAGCATATTGAGACCCAACTGTGAAGGAACTCGCCAGAGGACCTTTAAGGCCGACGTCAGAGCGGAGAGACGAACCACAGCGAGGGGATGCGAAGTTTCAAGCATCCCCTCGTTACTTTTCAGGAGGTCTCTCTGTCCAGAGGTCTGTCGTCAGATCAGTTTGTGGAAAAAAACTTCCTGTACCTGCTGCTGGCCTCGGTGGTGCTGCACGTAGTTCTGTTTTCAGCATTATACTTCTGGCCCAAGGAGCAGCAGCAGCTCCTGTCTGAACCCACCTTCATTGACCTGCAGGACATGACGGAACTGAAGGCCATACCGCAGCAGCCGGAACCGGAGCAGGCCAGACCATCGGACCAGCGCCGCCGCGTTACCAGAGAAACAGCCCCCCGGCCGGTACCCCAGGCACAAGCCCCCTCTGTAAAGAGCTCCCCTTCAGCAACAGCCCGCGTTCAACCGGCTCC
>CAZYMK010000222.1:0-3432 GCA_964648885.1 uncultured Geobacter sp.
CGTGCGGCCCTGGAACGTAAATGCCGCATCACCCTGCGCCTTGCCCGTGAACTGACCCTGAACAACAGTTTGAACTGACAAAAAACCGCTTGCGTCCCCTGCCTGCTTTTTTTATCGTAGACGCAACGCTACCACCGGATACCGTCCAACCATGAAATCGCCCGAAGCCATCGAGCTTGCCAAAAAACGCCGTGAACTGTCTGAATTGCTGGAAGAACAGTCCCTGATCGAACGGGAGCTGGCTGCTATCAAGGCCGAGATCAGGGTCTTTGAAAACAGCTACCAGCAGATGCTGGGCAGCAGGATTGCCGAACTGGAACAGCTGGAGTGGCAGATCAGCGGCCTGCTGGGCACCGGTGAGACCGGCGAAGAACACCACAAATACTTCCATACCACCGAGCAGCAAAACTCCAAAGCCCGTAGCGGCAAGACCACCCTGCTTGATGATAATCCCGAAACAACCGGCATCCTTGAAGAAAAGAGTCTTAAATCACTTTACCGTGAAGTGGCCAAGACCATCCACCCCGACCTGGCCAACGATGACCATGAACGGTTTCGGCGTCAGGAGTTGATGGCCACTGCAAACCTGGCCTATCAGCAGGGGGATCGCAGCCGGCTGCAGGCATTGCTGAAGGAGTGGCGACTGGGGCCTGAAACATCACGGGGTCTGGATATCGGCGCCGAGCTGATCAGGCTGATCCGTCAGATTGCCTATGCCCGCCAGCAGATCAAGGAGTTGCGCCGCAGTATTGAAGAACTGCGCCAATCCGATATCTACCGATTCAGGCAACGGGTGGATGACAGCCTGGTGGACGGTATCGATCTGCTGGCAGAGATGGCGGCCACTGTTGACCTGGATATTGCCAAGGCCCGCAAACGGCTGGCCCTGTTACAGGGCGAACCGGAGCCGGTTGAAGAGCGGGTCGCACCAGCGCTGGAGAGCCGGGTGGTCAGGTTTCCCGCCAGAAAATCCTGCGGCACGCTCTATAGCAGAGCAGGCAGTTCGGCAGACTACCGGGACTGGCAGAAGTTAGGTGCGGCTAAAGGGGTGCGGGAGGTACCGCTTGACAAGGCCCTGCGGCTTGATCTGCGCGGCAACAGTGATGGGGATATCGCTTTTCTGGAAACCCTGCAGCCGGACGACCTGCAGGCGCTGTTTCTCTATGATGTGGGGGACGGGGCCTTGTCACGCATCTGCAGGCTGACCGGACTGCAGGAGCTGTACCTTTCCAATACCGGCGTTTCCGATAGCGGGCTGGCCCACTTAGGCTGCCTGACCGGACTGAAACGACTCTACCTGTACCATACCGGGATCAGCGATGCCGGGCTGCCCAACCTCTACCCGCTCACCTGGCTGCGCTGGGTCACCTTCAGCGGCACCAGGGTAACAGAACAGGGGCTGGGGGAGCTGCGGGCCAACCTGCCGGAGTGCAAGGTGATTACCTTCAAATGGCGGTATGAATAAAAGCAGGGTCAGGGGTCAAGGGGCAAGGGTCAGGGAAACAGTTCTTTACGCCGCTTTGCAAGATATGCCTTGATCTCAGCGGCCGTACCCAATGACAGCACCTTGCGGGCCATCCCCTGACAGAGCCGCAGTGAGTGTTCACGAATCGCCTTCTTCACCAGCGGGATGCCAGGAGCAGACAGACTGAACTCCCGCACCCCCATTCCGATCAGCCGTAGTGCGTTCAACGGATCAGAGGCCATTTCACCGCAGACCGAGACCTTTTTCCCCAAACGACGACCCGCATCAGTCACCCGCTTGATACTCTGCAGCACGGCCGGGTGATACGGCTCGTAATACTGCTTGACCCGGGGGTTGTTCCGGTCAGCGGCCAGCAGGTACTGGATCAGGTCATTGGTGCCGATGCTCAGGTAATCAACCTCTTCTGCCAGCAGCTCAATGATCTGTACTGCAGCCGGTACCTCAACCATGATCCCCAGCGGCAGATTGCCGCAGACCTCGCAGCCCTGTCCCCGCAGTTCCTCCACCACACTATCAAGAATGGTCCGGATAGCGCGTACCTCATCCAGACAACTGATCAGCGGAAACATGATGGTTGCTTGACCGCTAGGCGCAGCCAGCAGGATACCTGCCAACTGTTCACGGAAAATCTGCTGCTCATCCAGTGAAACCCGGATAGAACGCCAGCCCAGAAACGGGTTGTCCTCAGGCGGGTAGCAGAAATAGGGCAGCCCCTTGTCGCCGCCAATATCCAGGGTACGAATATTGACCGGCTGGCCTGGAAACCCCTCCAGAATCCGCTGGTACAGGGTTGCCTGCTCCTGACGGTTGGGAAACGAGGTCCGGGCCATGTAGGGGAATTCGGTCCGATACAGCCCCACCCCTTCGGCGCCGTTGGCAATGGCAGTACGGACATCTGCCAGCAGGCCGATATTGGCCCGCAGCACAATCCTGACCTTGTCTGTAGTAACTGCCGGCAGATCACGCAATGGCTCAAGATCCTTCAAGCGGCCGGCATACTCATGCTCCAGGCGCTGGTACTCGTCACGGACATGTTTTTCAGGATTCAGGTAGACATTGCCGGAGGTGCCGTCCACAATCACCTGATCCTTGACATTGGAGGCACGCAAGAGCCCCGTCACTCCCACCACCGCCGGTATGCCCAGCGACTTTGCCATAATGGCGGCGTGGGAATAGATATTCCCTTTTTCCGTCACAATACCCAGTATCTTGGCATGGTCCAGCATGGCCATATCAGAAGGAAAGATATCTTCAGCAACGATTACCCGCTTTTCCTTCAGCTTGATCTGGTTGTTGTCATTTCCCTCCAGCACATCAATGATCCGGCGGCCAATATCCTCCATGTCGGCAGAGCGTTCCCGCAGGTACGGGTCTTCCATGGCAGAGAACACCTCGATGTATCCCTGCACCGCCTCATGCACGGCTCGGGTAGCACCGGCCCCCTGATTGATCAGATCATTGATCTTGCCCACAAACCCCCGGTCTTCGAGGATCATCAGATGGGTGTGGAAAATGGCCGCATCCCCCTCGGACAACAGTTCACTGACCCTTTTTTCCATGTAGATGGTCTGGATCGTAACCTTTTCCAGGGCAATCCGAAAACGCTGCTGTTCCTCATCCACGCTGCCCACCCTGGCCACCTTGATCACCTTGTCGCTGAAACGGTCAAGGATATAGACCTTGCCATGACAAAAACCCGGCGAGACAGCAGTGCCCCCCAATGAGCTGGAAGGGGGCTTTTCAGCTGCCTCATAGGCCCCCTCGCCATGGCGGTGAGTCTTGAGCCGGGCCAGTTCCTGCTCATAGTAGGCCCGCTCCTGCTCCTTGGTCTGGATCGAGTCCAGCAGGCGGGCGTTCTGCACAATGCTGCTGATCTGAAAGGTGATGGTCCTGAGGATACTGATCTCTTCGTCGGTAAAGCTGCGGGCGGCAACGGTCTGCACCAC
>CAZYMK010000222.1:3532-5410 GCA_964648885.1 uncultured Geobacter sp.
GTCTCGCCGTCATCCTCCAGCAGATAAATGGAGCAGACCTCGCTCCTCATCCGCTTGGCAACAATAGTAACAATGTTGTCAAGGGTCTCATGCAGATCGTGGGAGTGCAGGATGATACTGCTGATATCCTCCAGGGTCCGCAATCCCAAAGAATCGGCTGTCTGTTCGGCTTCTCGCTGCATGGCACGCCCCATAGCACTGGTGTATAATGTTTACAGTATACGTCAATCCTGCGCCATTGCAAGGGCTGCACCACTGAAATCTGATGCATGACGTATGATTTCTGCTATAACCACACCCTACCCCACTGAAAGGAAATGACCACCATGACCAGCACGACACTGCCACCATTACCGGCGCAGGCCCTGGTACTACTTGAAGCGGGCGACCTGTCCGCCGCGCTTGACCTGTTGACCCGGTTTTGTGCCGATAGCCCGGATAACCCTGACGGCCAGTTCTACCGGGGGGATGCCCTGGCAGAACTGGGACGCCTTGAAGAGGCGATCAGCGCCTATCGCCAGGGGCTTGCCAACGCACCGGATGACCCTGATGCCCTGACCACCCTGGGAGACCTGCTGCTGGAGACAGGCCGCCACCAGGAAGCGCTGGAGCAGTACCACCAAGTACATCAGCTTGATCCCGAGGATGCCGACACCCTGGTCAGCATCGGTCTGGTACACAACAGTCTCGATCAGACCGAGCAGGCCAGGACCGCCTTTGAGCAGGCCCTTGCCCGTGAACCTGACAACATCTTTGCCTGGAACGCACTGGGGGATCTGCAGTTCGGCTGCGGCGAATACGATAACGCCATTGCATCCTACCACAAGGGGATTGAGCTTGATCCTGAAGACCCGGCCGCCTATTACAATCTGGGCGAGCTGTATTATGACCTTGATGAGCTGGAGCCGGCAGAAGAGCATTGCCTGAAGGCGGTGGCACTGGCCCCTGATTACAGCATGGCCTACCTGACCCTGGGGGGGCTCTGCATGGATCAGGAACGGATGCAGGAGGCGCTAAATTACTACCGGCTCTACCTTAAATATGAGCAATCAGCGCAGGCGGCCGATATGCTGGCCGACATGCTGGCTGAGGTGAAGGCGGTGGTGGAAGGACTTCAGGAAGAGTTGAAAGGGTGAAGTAAGTGAAAGGTGAAAAAACGTCCCGCTGGCACGATGGCAGCGGGACGTTGATGATTTCATCTGCTGTAACGCTTATGAGCGAACAAACTCAGCCTTTGCAAAAGAATACTCAAACTGCATATGGTCAGTGTAGGTACCGTTCAGGATCGCCACCACATCTTCGGTAAAGACCAGCTCTTCATCGGTGGGGATCACAAACACCTTTACCGGTGAATCATCGGTGGTAATCAGCGACTCACGCTTGCGGGTCATGGCCCCGGCGTTCCGCTCACGGTCCATACAGATGCCGATATGCTCAAGTCCCTCAATCGCCTTCTCCCGAATGGCAGCCCCCATCTCACCAACCCCGGCCGTAAACACCACCGCATCCAGCTTGCCCACCACCGCCATATAGGCACCGATGTACTTTTTGAGGCGGTAGGACTCGATATCCAGGGCCAACTGACAGCGGTGGTCTCCCTTTGCCGCCTGTTCAATCACATCACGTCGATCGGTATAACGGCCGGTAATCCCCATAATGCCACTCTTTTTATTGAGGATACTGTCGATCTCCTTGGCTGACAGGTTCTCTTTCTGCATCATGAAAGCCGGAATGGCCGGGTCGATATCGCCGCAACGGGTACCCATCACCGCCCCTTCCAGCGGAGTCAGCCCCATGGTGGTATCAACGGATACTCCGCCTTTGATGGCGCAGTGGGAAACACCGTTTCCAATATGCATGGTGATGATATTGCACTGG
>CAZYMK010000223.1:0-5378 GCA_964648885.1 uncultured Geobacter sp.
GAGCCACACAGGCTGCGTGGCGATTTTCAGGCTGTTCTAAAAAGCTGCCCCTGACCCATTCATTGAAGGCCCCCATGGCCGGTCCGCACCAGACCTGATAATCAATGGTCCGGTTGGGGCTGCCATCCTTGGCCCAGTGGGCTGCCTGGCCCAGGTACCAGCGAAACACCAGGGCCATGCGGTGCTTGGGATCACGCTCGGCTCGCTCCACCTGACGCGGGTCTCGCTGCAGGAAGAAGCGGCGTGTCTCTTGCCAGATCTGCTCCAGTGATGCCAGAAAGACCGTCTTTTCCAGCTTTTCGCGCTCTGCTGTCGGGATAGATTCAATGCTGTCATGGCTGCGGTACAGCTCGTACAACTTAGCGGCCCGCATGGCAAACATGGTACCCCGTTTCAGCACCTGTACCGTGACCCCCATTTCAAACATATCGGCAGCTGGTGCCATGGCGACGTCAGCCTGGCGGGTTTCAGCCAGCATCTTGCGTACCACAGCCGAAGTGCCGGACTCCACACAGGCCTGATGCACCGAGCCGACCATGATCCAGGCCGCGCCCATGCTGAAGGCCGCCGCTGCTGCCTGGGGGGTGCCGATTCCGCCACCCAGACCTACCCGCAACGGAAGCGGGTAGTGGTGTTGCTGCTGCAGACGCAGGGCGACCGACTGGATCGTGGGTAAAAGAGTCAGGGCCGGACGGTTATCGGTATGGCCGCCGGAATCTGCCTCGGCTGTAATATCCTGAGCCATTGGTACCAGTTTGGCCAGTTCAGCCTGTTCGGCAGTTAGCAGCCCCTGCTGCAGCAGGCCGGTAACCAGCTTTTCCGGTGCAGGAGAGAAGAACTTCTCAGCCAGCTCCTCACGGGAAACCTTGGCAATAATCCGGTTGGGGGTAACGATACTGCCGTCTGCAGTGCGATGGATGCCGTGCAGGCGGTAGCGAACCAGCGGCAGGGTCAGGGCCAGGAAGGCCGAGGCCTCCACCAGCTTGACCCCTTTGCGGATATACAGTTCTGCCAGGGCAGCCTCAAGATCAGGTTCCTGAGGGGAATGGATCAGGTTACAGCCGAACGGCACACCGCTGATGATGAGTTGGTCAAGAGCGGTCTCAACCACCTCAATCGGTAGCCCGGCAGCGCCGAAGAACCCCAGCATACCGGCCTTACCCAGGGCAATGGAAAGTTCAACCGAGCTGATCCCTTTGGCCATGGAACCACCCAGGTAGGGGTAGCGGATGCCAAGCTCTTGGCAAAAGGCGGTATCGCCCAACAGTTCGGCTCTAATGGCGTTGCTTTGTTCGCAGAGTGAGTATGGTTGCATAAGGTTTTCTGGCTTCCCCGTATCAGGGTTATAAAATTAAATATGTAAAACTATATGATAGAGAGCATTTTTTCAAGAAAATGGCTTGGTGTTGTATACAATTTTCTGCTGCGTAAAACAAAAGGCCCTGCGATAGTATACGCAAGGCCTTGTTTTTATTTGGTACCAGTCTCCGGACTCGAACCGGAACAGGGTTGCCCCTGGCAGATTTTGAGTCTGCTGTGTCTACCATTCCACCAGACTGGCAAATTTTGGTGACTATACGCAATGATCATGCAGTCGTCAAGGGTTCCTGTGCCGAAGTATGCCGGAATTGATCGGTCAGCTGCCGGATTGACAGTGTGGAAACAACTATGTTAAGCAGGGCTCGCAGTGTGGTGACTGTGTTGTATCACATTGATTTGACCTGCTGCCTATCAAACCGGAGGAGCTGATTGCATGACTCGTGAAGAAGCAAGACGCAAGATAATTTTTGCCCTGGATGTAGATAAGCTGGACGATGTTGCGGTCTGGGCTGAACGGCTTTCCGGCAAGGTGGGCATGTTCAAGGTGGGCAAAGAGCTTTTTACTACTGCAGGGCCTGCTGCGGTTGAGGCGGTGACCCGACATGGTGGTCAGGTTTTTCTTGATCTTAAATATCATGACATCCCCAATACGGTAGCACAGGCCATGCTGGCAGCAGGGCGTCACGGGGTGAAGTTGGTGAACCTGCATGCCCTGGGCGGGGCAGAGATGATGGAAAAGGCCAGCCAGGCAGTACGTAAGGAATTCGGCGAGTCTGACCGGCCGCAGCTCCTGGCGGTAACCATCCTGACTTCCTCAACCCAGGAGACCTTGCAGGCGGTCGGCATTGACCGTCCGGTGGAGGAGATGGTGGTACGACTTGCAAAGCTGGCCAAAGAAAGCGGTATGGATGGCGTGGTGGCCTCTCCCCTGGAGATTGCTGCTATTCGCGCCAGCTGTGGACCTGACTTTTTAATTGTAACCCCCGGGGTGCGACCCTCTTTTGCGGCTGTGGATGACCAGAAGCGGATCATGACACCGGCAGAGGCAGTGAAGGCTGGTGCCGATTACCTGGTAATCGGTCGGCCGATTGCCAAGGCTGCTGACCCGGTGCAGGCTGCAGAGCTGATTGTTGAAGAAATTGTGGCAGGTGCATAATGAAACAGGAGATCCTGTTCGGGATTAATCCGGTTCGTGAGGCCTTGCGGGGAAACCGCAAGGCTTTTGAGCTTTTTGTGCAGCAGGCAGGACCTGACCAGCGGATTGCCAAGCTGGCTGCCATGGCGGAAGAGCAGGGCATTGCCGTGCATCGCCGCGAGCGCGCAGACCTTGAACGTCTGGCTGGAAACCCCCATCATCAGGGCGTTGTCCTGCGGGTTGCTCCCTTTGTCTATGCAGAGCTTGAGACCTTCCTTATCGAGGCACAGCAGTCAGATCAAAAGCTTTTTGTGCTGGTTCTTGATGGTATTCAGGACCCGCAGAACCTGGGTGCGCTGATCCGTTCTGCTGCCTGTGCCGGTCTGCAGGGGGTGATCATTCCCAAGGATCGTGCCTGCGGGATAACGCCGGTGGTTGAAAAGGCCTCGGCTGGTGCGGTTGAAACCATCCCGGTTATCCAGGTGACCAATCTGGTACAGGCCCTGGAACGCCTGAAACTGGCAGGTTGCTGGGTGTTTGGCCTGGCAGCTGATGCCAGACAGACGATCTATCAGGCTGATTACCGTGGTAATCTGGCACTGGTGGTGGGGGGTGAAGGTGACGGCATCAGGCCGCTTGTACGCAAACATTGCGACTTGCTGGTGTCCATTCCCCAGTATGGCGGTGTTTCATCACTGAACGCCTCGGTAGCAGGTGGCGTGGCTCTGTTTGAGGCAGCCCGTCAGAGGAGTCTGCCATGACGCCGCGCAAGACTGACCACGCAAAAACAACGGTACGCCGCAGCATGCCGGCAAAACCGCTGCCAGAGGGACCTGACCGGGGGCCGCAGCTAACGCGGGGTGTGGCCGTTGAACTGCTGATAGACCAGATGGACGATGAAGGCAGCGGCCTGGGCCGGTCTGGCGGTCAGCTGATAACGGTTGCCGGTACCGTGCCACAGGATCGCTGTCTGGTGCGGATCAGTCATGTTGGCAAGCGGGCGGTCTTTGCTGAACTGATCAAACTGATTGAACCATCCCCTTTAAGGTTGCAGCGTTCTCCCTGTGGAGAGGCAGCCCTTTGTCTGGGCTGTCCGTTGATCGTGATGCGCTATGGTGAGCAGCTGCGCTGGAAGCAACAGCAGGTACAGTCGGCTCTGTCAGCCTATCCCGCATTGCAGCATCTGCAGGTGCCACGGCTCCTGGTGCCGGAGCGCAACCTGGGTTATCGCACCACAGCCAAGCTGGCGGTGGCAGGCAGCCATGCCGACCCTTACATCGGTATCTATCGCCGTGCCACTCACGATGTCGTTGATCTGGATGATTGTGTGGTACACCATCCACTGATTAACAAGGTGATCAAGGTGGTGCGGTCAGGCATCAGCAAGCTCAAGGTGCCGATCTGGCAGGAGCGGAACAAAAGTGGTGTGCTGCGCTATCTGGTAGTGCGTGTGGCTGAATCATCCGGTCAGGTTATGGTGACCTTTGTAACCGTAAGGCGCGCCTTTAACGAGATCCATCACCTGGCCCGTCTGCTTCAGGATCAGGTGCCTGAAGTTACGGTTGTCTGTCAGAATGTCAACAGCAGTGAAGGTAACGTGATCTTTGGTGCCCACGATCACTTTCTGACCAAACAGCAAACTGTGCAGGATCGGATTGGTCAGGTTGAGCTGTTGATCTCACCCCGTTCATTCCTGCAGGCCCAGCATGACGGCGCCCGCCTGTTGTATGAAACCGCCCTGACCTGCTCCGGTTTAAACGGTGCCGGACAGGTACTGGACCTTTATTGCGGTATCGGTAGTATTGCCTTGACCATGGCATCCAAGGCAACACAGGTGCTGGGAGTTGAGCTGAATAAAGAGGCGGTTGCTGATGCACGGCGTAATGCCAGGCTAAACGATGCGCGCAACTGCCGTTTTGAGGCCGGTGATGTGCAGGAGATGCTGGACGACCTGCTTGAAGAGGGCCGTTTCTTTGATCTGGTCGTGCTGAACCCACCGCGCAAAGGGTGCGATCGGGAGGTGCTTGACAAGATAGTCCAAATGCAATCGCAGCGGATTATCTACGTCTCCTGTTCACCGGCAACACTGGCCCGTGATCTGGACATTCTTGCAGCAAAGGGATATCGCTGCAGTCAGGTGCAACCGGTAGAGATGTTTCCGCACACCCCCCATGTTGAAAACGTGGCGTTGATTGAACGGGAGAGCACGAAAAACAGCTTGACAGAGCCACGAGCAACCTGCTAGTTACACATTTCCTTGCTGGAGGCGCGTAGCTCAGGGGGAGAGCGCTACCCTGACACGGTAGAGGTCGGCGGTTCGAAACCGCCCGCGCCTACCATAACAAACACTGGGCCGGAAGCTAATTCCGGCCCTTTCTTTTTTTCATCGGGCCCATTTTGGGCCCATCCTGGGCCCTTAAAATTGGGCTCAAGATAAATAATGACTACTACCTTGTGGGCCCCAAGCTGCTAATTTATAAACGTTATTTGTTTGACTATTCCAGTTCTGAAACTTAAACTATAGCCATGGATGCTGAACAGCGTAAAAAACATGTAAAGCACGTTCTAATCGATAGAGATCTGTCTTTCCGTGCTTGGTGCACACAAAATGGTGTTCCCCATAGTGTGGCACGCGACCTTGTTTATGGTCGCCTTACCGGTAATAAAAGTGACCGGAGCCGCCATGTTCGAGATGTGCTGGTAAAAGAATTTGGGGATGACATTTTCGATTGATTTTTTTTGTTGACATATACGAACATCGTTCGTAATAATGAAATTAACGGTCGTTGCTACGACCACATTTTTTAATCAGATATACGAACATTGTTCGTGTCTGGTGAGGGGAGAACTATGAACAGCACCTATCTAACCACCGCTGAATTGGCAGAGAAGCTTCACTACAACGCCAGATACATTGCAAACA
>CAZYMK010000224.1:0-5350 GCA_964648885.1 uncultured Geobacter sp.
TTTCAAAACATTGAATTTTACTGGGATGAGTAATACTAGCGAGACAGTATATGTCATCAAAAAACCTTGAAAAAATTGCGGCAAATGTGGAGCGTTTCATGAATCTGGTGGGGATACCGGATGATAAGATGCGGGTGCAGATAGAAGAGGAACTGGTGGGGCGGATGGCTGGTAGTGCGGATAAAAAGCCATCGCTGGTCTATGCCCAGGATCATCTCTACCTCTATAGCGACAAGACCCTGGTCAAGGACTATCCCGGTCTGGGTTCTGGCAGTACCCGGGTGCTGCACTGCGATTCAAAGAAAATCTCAATCCTGGATAGAAACGCCTTCCTGAACAACAAGACCATTCTGATTACCGGAACAGTAGCTGCCACTACCCTGACAGGAGCAGCGCTCTCCGAAGCAGAACAGCGCAAGAGGCAGGCAGACAGCGGTGGCCCCTCCAGCAGTAACAATAATAACAATAACAATAACAATAACAACAATAACAATAACGGATAGAGCAGTGCTCTGCCGCCCCCCCTGTTATTGATATCTTAGTATCATGTTGATATCATCATCCCATACCGCCAAAAATATATGAACTGGTCAGCAACTGAAACAAGCCGGTTTATTGGCAGGGGCGGTAAAGGGAGTCATCGGAACTTTACGCATCCCTGCTGTCAGTTGCCGATTACCATTTCCGGTGGTGCGGGTGATGATGTCAAACTGTATCAGGTGCGACAGGTACAGTTTGCCCTTGAGGAGATCATACATGAAACCAAGTGATAAGTATTTGAAAGTAGTTGAGTGGTCTGAAGAAGATGGTTGTTACGTTGGCACCTGCCCAGGTTTGTTGCGCGGTGGTGTTCATGGTGATGATGAGGCCAAGGTCTATCAAGAGCTGTGTCAGGTGGTGGCTGAAACGGTTGAACTGTATCAGGCAGATGGCAAACCGTTACCAGCAGCGACGGCAAACCGGAAGTATTCCGGGCGCTTTGTGCTGCGGGTAGGTGCTGATCTGCATAAAGAGGCTTCTATCCGTGCGGCACAGCTGGGCGAAAGTCTTAACAGCTATTGCCAGAAAATTTTACAGAAAGCGGTTCATTGCGGTCAGCCCTGAAACAGCATACCGGCAATGGCAGCATTCAGCAGGTTTGCCAGGGTGGCTGCCAGTACACACCGCAACCGCGCGCATTTCTGGCCTTTCTGAAACAGCCAGTTCGCGGAATTCCTGAAAGGGGTGGTTGTCCAGACAGGTGAGCAAACGGTGCAGAAAGTTTTTTAACGGCATACTCTAGATGATTCCAGTGCTGCAAGTTCACTTTCCAGATGACCAAGCAATGTCAATTCTCCCTCAAGTTCAAGAAGATCCATGTCATTGGCATCAGTGTGAGTAACGGTACCTGCTTGCAGCTGGGCAGGGTCAACGGCGAGTGTCCTTGAGAGCTTTTCTATCCGAAGTCTTGTCGTTTTTACACTGTGCTTCAGTATTTTTTTTCGCGATTAAGCGCCCCTGCCAAGAGGTCCAGCGATAGGGGGAAATGAACCTTGGATCGATAGTGTCGACATAAAAACCTCCTTGCATGACCTGCTTGACCATAGTGAATATTGTAATGCAGGTCAAGATAGCTAGAAAGGTTAGGTTGTTAGCTGGGGCAGTAGCTCCAGCAGTTCTTTCTCGTCTATCCCGCAGCGTTCCACGATCAACTCCCGCAGTTCCCTCGGCAGCGGCGCGCAGAGCGTCAGCTGCGTATCAGGGGTGGGGTGCTGCAGTCGGGTCCGGAAGGAGTGCAGGGCGATACCCGGCAGGGTGGGAAGTGGTTGGGCATCGTACCGTTTGTCTCCCACAACCGGATGACCGATTACCGAGAGGTGACGGCGGATCTGGTGGGTGCGGCCGGTGATTGGCTGCACCAGCAGAAACGAGCAGTTATCGCCATTGGACAGGCAGCGATACCGGCTGACTGATTCCTTGTCGTCCAGCGGTTGATTGATCTCGCCTTCACCTTCCACAAGCCCTTCCACGACCGCCAGATAGATCTTGTCCAGCCCTTCCTCTTTCACCTGTCTGCCCAGTATCCCGGCATTGGATGAGCTGGTGGCCAGTAACACCACGCCTGAAGTGCCACGATCCAGCCGGTTGACCGGGTAGGCCCGCACTGGATGATTGGATTTCTTTTCCAGCCAGTCCGAAGCGATATCGGCCAGGTTTTCATCCACCTCGGCAGCGGGGTGCATGGCCAGGCCAGCCGGTTTGTTGATGGCCAGCAGTTTGTCATCCTGCCAGAGCAGATCGATCGGCGGGAGTGGATGGTGCAAGTGATCCGTGACCGACCGACTTTCCTTCAGCGTGACGGTATCACCGCAGTGTAGCAGGGAGTCAGATGATGCTTTGGCATTGTTGAGGCTGCAGGCGCCGGATTTGATCAGTTTGCGGCAATAGGCAGGCAAAGCCGTCGGCAGGAGGCGTTGCAACCAGCTCTCCAGCCGACGGCAGTGGTCATCAGCAGTAATGGGGTAGGTGAGCATTAAATGATCTTGCTCAACGGATATTCAATAATTCCCTCAGCCCCGAGACGGAGCAGTTCCGGCACAATCCGGCGCACCTCTTTCTCAGGCAGGATGCTTTCTATGGAGACCCAGTCTGACTTGTAGAGGTGAGCTACGGTCGGCGCCTTCTGGCTGGGCAGGATGCCGATGATCCCATCCACACAGTTGGCCGGTGCGTTCATCTTCAGCCCCACCATCCCCTCGGCCCGCAGCGCCGAATTAAGCAGGGTGGCGATCTGTTCGATCTTGGCCCGTTTCCAGGGATCGTTCCAGGCTGCTTTATTGGCCACCATTACCGGTACCGATTCCATCAAATCACAGACGATCCGCAGGTTATTGGCACGGATGGTGGAGCCGGTCTCAGTCACTTCAACAATGGCATCGCAGAGGCCGTCAATTACCTTGGCCTCGGTGGCGCCCCAGGAGAATTCGACGTTCACCTGGATGTTGCGCTCATTGAAGTAACGCTTGGTAAACTCGACCAGTTCGGTGGAAATAGTCGCGCCTTGCAGGTCTTCCGGTTTCTGTACCGGCGAGTCCTGCGCCACCACCAGCACCCAGCGCACCGGGCGGCGGGAAACCTTGGAGTAGACCATCTCGCAGACCTCAATCACGCTGGAATCGTTTTCACGAATCCAGTCCCGGCCTGCAATGCCAACATCGATGGTACCGCGCTCAACGTACTTACCCATCTCTTGCGGGCGGATCAGGTGACATTTCATTTCACCATCATCAACTGTGGGAAAATAGCTGCGGGATGAAACGCCAATCTGCCAGCCGGCCTGCTTGAACAGATCTACCGTAGCCTCTTCAAGACTACCTTTGGGAATACCGAATCGCAGGACCGTACTCATTTCTTGTAGACCTCCTCGGGATTAAAGAGCGGATTGGAATGTTCAACCCACTGGTCGTTCTCCCACTTTACATAAAAACAGCTGCGGTTGCCGGTGTGACAGGCAGCCGGACCGTTCTGTTTGACCTTGATCACCACGGTGTCGGCATCGCAATCAGTCAGCACCTCCATCACATCCTGCGTGTTGCCTGATTCCTCACCCTTCATCCAGTACTTGTTACGGGTGCGGCTGAAAAACCAGGTCTTGCCGTCCCGCAGGGTCAGATCCAGGGTCTTTTTATCCATGAAGGCCACCATCAGCACTTCGCCGTTTTCGTAATCCTGGATAACGGCCGGAATCAGCCCGCCCATCTTGTCAAAATTAATCTCAATCATGCAGCCCCTCCTGAAAAATGTTCGGGCAGTATAGGAGCGGTACGTACAAAATGCAAGGCCATGCTCAGGAAAGGATGGAAGAGCTTTTGCTTTAACATCGTTTTACGGTATAAGGGGGCATCGTTGATATGCTCCCCTGTTTTTTAAGGATACCGACCATGGCAAAGAACCTCGGATTTGGATCAAAACTGATCAGGATACTGCTTGTCTCCGGGATACTGCTCTCTCTGCTGGGTATGTTCGCAGACCAGTTCCCCCGTGATGGCATCAGGGCGTTGTTCGCCATCTGCGGGCTGTTTTTTCTGGCTGTGCTGCTGATCCTGGCCTCGCGAAAACTGCCTGTCCGGGTCAAACAGCTCTCGGCCGTTATGGATCAGGCGGCCGATGGCAACCTTGCCGTCAGGGGGACCGACCTGGCTCTGGATGAAGTTGGTATGCTCAACAGCAACTTTAACGAGATGCTTGAGCGGTTAAGCAATATTGTGATCAGTATCAGGGCTGCGGTCAGCGAACTGCGTGCCATTGGCGCAAACGTCGACTCGGTAGCCCTTCAGAACCTCAAGATGGCTGAAAGTCAAAAAGACACGGTTTACCGGACCAAGGACGCTGCAGGACAGATCAGACATTCGGTCGAAGAGGTGACCACTTCGGTGGAGGGGCTTTCTGAGGCGGCGATCGTCAACGCAGCCTCAATACAGCAGATGGTCTCAAGTACGGCCCAGATTAACGATCTGGTGACGCAGCTGCTGCATTCGGTGGAGCTGGTAAGTGATTCCATCACCCGTATGGCCGGCGACCAGAGCGAGATCAACGTTAACGTACACCGGTTGATGCAGAACGCCATGAAGACCAGTGATCTGGTGACGGACATGGAAAAATCAGTGCGCCAGGTAGAAGAAAGCGCCCAGACCACGGCGCGGGTTTCAGTGGACGTGCTGCGGGATGCGGAGCAGGGCAACAGTTCAGTCGAGAGTACAGCCAGAGGGATCGCCCAGATTCGTAGTGCCTCCTGCACGGTACAGCAGGCCATCAGCAACCTGTCAGTGCATGCAGCCAGTATCGGCACCATTCTGCGGGTAATTGACGAGGTGGCAGAACAGACCAAGCTGCTGGCGCTAAACGCCTCCATCATTGCTGCCCAGGCCGGTGAGCACGGCAAGGGGTTTGGTGTGGTGGCCCATGAGATCAAAGAACTTGCCCGCCGTACCACCGCATCAACCCGTGAAATTGCCGAGATCGTCAACGGTGTTAAGGAAGAGACCGATAAGGCGGTTATGGCCATCTCGCTGTCAGAGCAGGCCGTAAAGGAGGGTGAACAGCTCTCGCAGCGCTCCGGCCAGGCCCTGACCAAGATTGTCCATGGCGTCAAGATCGCCAGCGAGCAGGTTGGTGAGATTGCCAAGGCATCCCAGCTGCATGTGCAGCATGGCGAGAAGATGCGGCTGGCCATGGAGGAGGTGGGCTCTATGCTGGAGCAGATCGTGCGTTCGTTTAATCAGCAGACCAGTGGCGCCGGTGTGATTGAAAAAACCTCGGCCGAGATGCGTGCCCTGGCACAGGAAGTCTACCATGTGGCCCGCTCTCACAA
>CAZYMK010000225.1:0-2417 GCA_964648885.1 uncultured Geobacter sp.
GCACGCACGGTTCGGAGGGAGGGGAGGCTTCGGCCTTCTCTACCCCTATCAAGGTATTCCACATCGAGCTTCACCTTGTCCGGAATCGGCAACTCATCGCGGCCATTCACCTGCGCCCCACCCGGTCAGACCAATACAGCGCCGGCCCTTTGGATGTCAACCGCACCAACGCCGCAACCACCAGCACAGGCACCAGCAAAATACAGCCAGCCAAAACGGCCAGCATCAAATCAAATAATCTCTTCATACCGTCATTGCGCATCTTTGCCGTCATTGTGCATTTCCGCAGTCATTGCGAGGAGCGTAGCGACGCGGCAATCCATGACTCCTGTCACCTGCACCCCCCATCGCCCTTCGCAACCCCAGTTCCACAGAAACCACCGGCACCGGCCATACACCAACAGCGCTTGGCCCTCTCTGGCCTGCAGGATCAACCCACGCAATAGCAAAGTAATTTTCAATAAAATACCAAAGTAATTTTTAAACAAATAACAAAGTAACTTTATGAACCCGTCACGTGGCAAATCCAAGGGCAATCCAACGCTCGCTGCGGCCCTGAAAACCCTCAAGCGGCTTCAGGAAAAGCACGACGGCGTTGTTGAAGCCTCGGACCTCAAGGACGACGCGCAGCGCATCCTGTTGGTCGAGACGGGGTTTCTGCGGCCCGTGATGAAGGGGTGGTACATCTGTGGCAGCCCAAGCGACAACGACGCAGACACCACGGCGTGGTATGCGTCGTTCTGGGCTTTCGTGTCAGGCTACCTGGGCAAACGCTTTGGCAAGCGGTACTGCCTGAACCCTGAGGCATCACTGATGCTCCACACGGGCAACACCACCGTGCCCAGGCAGGTCACATGCGTCACGATCGACAGCGGCACGGCCAAGGCGGATTTACCCTTCGACACCTCACTGCTTGTCTATCCAGACAAAAACCGGGTTCCCAGTGCACGTGTGGCAGTCCGCGGACTGCAAGTCTGGCCCGTTGCCGAGGCTTTGTGTCTGGTCGGACCTTCGTTCTTCGTGAACACCCCGCGTGAGGCCGAGATCGCCCTGGCCACCATCCGTCATGCGTCCGAATTGCTGCCGACGCTGCTGGCTGGCGACAGACTAGTGACGGCAGCAGGCCGGTTGGCCGCTGCATTCGACTTTGTCAACCGCCCCGACGAGGCCGAGCGCATCCAGAAGGCTTTCGCCAAATTCAAGATCACGCTCAAACTGGTCAATCCCTTTGAATTGGCCGAACCCACCATTGCGCCCAGCAAGGAACGCTCGCCCTATGTGCTGCGTCTGCGATCGATGTGGGCCGGATGGCGCCAGGATGTGATCAATACATTCCCACCTGCGCCTGGCAGCAAGAAACAGGGTGCCGACTATCTGGCACAGGTCGACGAGCGCTACGCCTCTGACGCCTACAACTCCCTGTCCATCGAGGGCTATCGCGTCACCGACGAGCTGATCGCGCGCGTGGCCAGCGGTGACTGGGATCCGGATGGCGACCCAGAGCACAACAGAACCAGGGACGCATTGGCTGCCAGGGGCTATTACCAGGCCTTCCAGGCGGTCAAGGAAAGCATTAGCAAAGTACTGGCCAAGGACAACGCCGGTCTCGTGGTCAAGCGTGATCACCACGACTGGTATGCCGAACTGTTCGGCCCGACCGTGACTGCCGGCATCGTAGACGCCGGTCAGCTCACCGGCTATCGGCGTGGTCCAATTTTTATTCGCAACTCCATGCACACGCCGCTGCCCAGCGAGGCCTTGCTGGATTCACTGGAAACGCTGGCCTCTGCCACTGGGTGCGGTGCGCAACCAGCGCAGCCTAGTGTCGCTGGACAACTTGGTTGATTTCATCGCAACGTGCATCATTCATCCCAAAGCAGCCAACCATACTTTTTTGGTAAGTGATGGACAAGCCCTCTCCACCACCGAACTGGTCCGCGGCATGGCGCGTGCTTCTGGGGTGTCCGCACATTTGCTGCCGGTGCCGGTGTGGGCTTTGCAGGCGGTGGCAAAGTTGCTGGGTAAGGGGGATGCGGTGCAAAGGCTTTGCGGAAATTTGCAGGTCGATATTTCAAAGGCTCGGGAGTTGTTGGGTTGGGTGCCACCGGTTTCTGTGGAAGAGGGGTTGCGAAGGGCTATGGGGGGTGGCAGGTGACGGGGGACAGGGGACATGGGGCATGGATTGCCGCGTCGCTTCGCTCCTCGCAATGACGGCATAAAAATGAAGAGATTATTTGATTTGACACTGGCGGTTTTTGCTGGCTGTATTTTGCTGGCGCCCGTGCTGGTGGTTGCGGCGTTGGTGCGGTTGACGTCCAAAGGGCCGGCGCTGTATTGGTCTGACCGGGTGGGGCGCAGGTGAATGGCCTTTATCATGGTGCTACGACGGATGCGGTATCGCATTGATGTGTACCATG
>CAZYMK010000225.1:2427-5343 GCA_964648885.1 uncultured Geobacter sp.
AATAACGCCATTTTCAAAATGCCCAAGTTCCGCAGCATGCGGGTGGGTACACCGGCGGTGGCCACGCATTTGCTGAGCAACCCGGACGTTTACCTGACGCCCATCGGCAGTTTTTTGCGTAAATCAAGCCTGGATGAGTTGCCGCAGTTGTGGAGCATTCTGGTGCCCATGCCGTCGACGTCGGCGGTGTATTCGGGGGATTCGAATGACACGGCCACATGGCTTTGCGCGCCCAGGTTGTAGATTTCGTCAGGCTGGGTTTCCTGGATGATGCGCACGAGGTTGCTGGTGTCAGACAGGTCGCCGTAGTGCAGCTTGAAGTTGGCGTTGTCAACGTGCGGGTCTTGGTAGATGTGGTCGACGCGCTGGGTGTTGAACGAGCTGGCGCGGCGCTTGATGCCGTGCACGATGTAGCCTTTTTCTAAAAGGAATTCAGCCAGGTAAGAGCCGTCTTGGCCGGTGATGCCGGTGATTAGGGCAGTTTTTGGGGTTGGGGGCATGGGAGATAAATTCATGGATTGCCGCGCTTCGCTCGCAATGACGGTTAATTGATGGACTTGGGTGGCGCAGGTTTGGCTGCCGTCGCATGGTAGCCACCGGTTTTGGTGGCACCTTTAAACTCGACCAAGCCATTTTCTTTGAGTTGTTTGAGCCAGCGCTCTATGGTGCGCTGAGTTACGGCAAAAGTGACAGCCATTTCACCCGCTCTTTGGCCAGGGTTGGCCTGAATGTAAGCAAAAAGACCATTTGTACCGACATTTGTACCGACATTTGCACCGCCAAGATGGTGCAGCAGAACAAAAGTCATCACAACAGATTCAGTGCGCTCCTGCAATGTCGGCACAGGTAACCCGGCCGCTTGCATCAGGCTGGCAATTTTTAGCGTACCCCGTCCCCAGGTCTCGATGATGCCGCGACGATGGAACACCTTGGCGATCCAGGGGTTCCAGGGTTTGGACTCGTATGGTTCAAACAGCATTTTTGGGGTCAACCCAAAGTGCAGCTCACCAGACGAGATCACCTCCAGCCGATCGTCATACAAAGCCACAGACACCGAGCCTGCCGCGCTGGCGTAGTCGCGGTGGATGAAGGCGTTGGCCAGTGCTTCGCGCACAGCTTCAACGGGTAGCGCAGGGGTGTCAATGCGGGCCATCTGGCCTGGCACAATTTTGCCGGCCACGGGCATCCAGTCGATCAGAAAGCGCTCGGCTCGGCGCATCAGGGCAAAGGCGTTGCCTGAGTATTGACGGTTGTCCAGAAACTCGTCGCGTGTGGTGCCCTTGAAGCGGGCGACGCGCAGGTTAAATTGCGGAAACTCGGGGATGGCGTGATCGTCTTGGCAAAACAGGGCCACTGCCGCGCGGCTGAGTTGGTCGCCTTGCACCAGCAGGCCCAAGCCGCGCAGCAAGCCCATGGGGTCGCGGGTGCCGGGGTCTTCCATTCGGCCTCGGCGGATAGCTTCTTCGATGGTGACGACAAGCTCGTTGCGGTCCAAAGTGTTGATATCGCAGCCAACTGCAGGCTGCATTTCCCACCGGTCTGTGGCGTGCATGGCTTCGGCCAACAAACGCTGGTAGCTGGCACGCGGCAGGATACGGGTGGTGTTGAGCACGCGCTCATAAGGCACGCCGCGATACGAAACGGGAGGGTTGGTGGCGCGATCTACCTGGACGAGCAATACCTCCAAACCAGTCGCATTGGTTTCTGAAACGGGAATGCGCTGCATGTGCGTTTGAAGTGGTGGCTCAAAGCCTTGAAACTCTTGGGCCAGTTCTTCAAGCGTGCGGTCGGTTACCTTTTGGCCCACCACTTTGCCGGATGGCGTCACACCAAACACCACTTGCCCGCCTTGCCCGTTGGCCAGCGCGCACAGACTGCGGCAAGCGCGGTCTTTCTCTGCCGTGGACTTTTTGAGTTCCAGCGTCAGAGATTCGCCTGCGGCGATGAGGGCTTGGAGGGCAGCGAGCTTCATCGGGTGGCTTATTCCACGCTCACGTTGAAAAATTGCTGTGTCATTGCGTGCCCGCCGTACCCGGTTCGATACCGCAGACGACCTTGAACAAGGTCTCCGTCACTGCGAGCGTAGCGCGGCAGTCCATGCAGTCCGGGGTCATGGATTGCTTCACTTCGTTCGCAATGACGGGTGTATTCATGGAAAGGAGCCAGAGGCGACGTGGCAATCCAGAAAGTCCTGGTAAGCCAATGCCAAACCTTGTTCTAAACCAATCTGCGCCTGCCAGCCCAGCGCATTCAGCCGGCTGCTGTCCATGAGCTTGCGCGGGGCGCCGTCGGGCTGGGTGGCATCATAGTTAATTTGACCGGGGTAGCTCACGGTGTTGCTCACGGCTTGGGCCAGTTGGGAAATGGTGATGTCTGAGCCGTAACCGACGTTGATGTGGCTCAGCATGGGGCTGGTGTGCTGGTCGTACACAGACTTTGGCAGGTTCATCACAAACACGCTGGCGGCGGCCATGTCGTCCACGTACAAGAATTCGCGTCTGGGGGTGCCGCTGCCCCAAATGGCCACGCTGGGCGCGTTGGCCAACTTGGCTTCATGAAAACGACGAATCAGCGCGGGGATGACGTGGCTGTTTTGCGGGTGGTAGTTGTCACCCGGGCCATAGAGGTTGGTGGGCATGACGCTGCGGTAATCAATACCGTGGCTGGCGCCGTATTGGCGGTTGTAGCTCTCACAGAGTTTGATGCCGGCAATTTTGGCGATGGCATAAGGCTCGTTGGTGGGCTCCAGCGGGCCGGTCAGCAGGGCATCTTCACGCATGGGCTGCGGGGCCAGGCGCGGGTAGATGCAGCTGGAGCCCAAGAACAAAAGCTTTTGCACGCCGTTTTGAAAAGCCGCCTCGATCACATTGGCCTGCATCATCAGGTTTTGGTAGATGAAGTCGGCCGGGTAGGTGT
>CAZYMK010000226.1:0-5289 GCA_964648885.1 uncultured Geobacter sp.
TGGATGCTGACCAACGGGGATTTGAGGCTGCCCTGGACGGTGCCGGATTCAAGGAAGGGGTCTCCATTGTCTATGATCGGCAAAACGCGCAGGGTGATCCGGCAAAAGCCGATGCCATAGCGCGTAAGTTTGTCAAGGACAAGGTTGATCTGATTCACAGTATCGCCACACCCACCACCCAGGCCGTGGTAAAACAGACAAAAAAAATTCCGATTGTCTTTTCTTCCATTACCGATCCGGTCAGTGCCGGCATTGTACAGAAGGACAGTGCGCCCGGCAAAAAAACCGGCACCAATATTACCGGTGTCAGCGATCTATGGCCGGTTGCCCTCCAAATGGAAACGTATGCCCGGTTTGTCCCCGAGGCAGAGAAACGGGGGACGATCTATAACCCTGCTCAAACGAATTCGGTTATGCATATCAAGGCCATGCGTGATGCTGCCAGAAAAATGGGGCTGGAACTGGTGGAGGTAACCATCTCAAGTAGTCGGGAGGTGGCTCAGGCCGCTGCCTCTCTGGTGGGTAAGGTGCAGGCCATCACGATTACCTCGGATAACACAGCGGTTACCGATCTGGAGTCGATTGTGGCGGTCTGCAACAAGCATAAAATAGCGCTCTTTGCCGGTGATGTAGACAGTGTGCCACGAGGGGCGGTTGCGGCATACGGGCTGGATTACTACCTGGTCGGCTATTCGGCGGGTAAAAAAGCGGCCTTGATACTGAAGGGTGTCAAGCCGGGCGATATCCCCTGGGGGCCGGTTGAGAAGTTCAGCCTGGTGATCAACGAAAAGGCTGCCAGGGCACAGGGTGTAACCATTGATCCTGCCATGCTGAAAAAGGCTGACAAGGTGTTGCGGTAAACAGCTGCACAAGAAATGGACAGATTGCGCATGGGATTTCTGAATAGTGTCAAAGCATTATACATGGCCGTAGGGATACTGCTCCTGACCATTGCGCTTGGTTTGTATATTGACTTGAAAAACGAAGAGATGCATGCCCGTCACCTTGAGGTCACCACCGGACTGGAACGGATGATCAGTCTCAACCAAGAGCTGACCAGTATGCTCCTGATCGCAGTCCTGGAACAAAACACCCTGCGTACTGCCAGCTATGCCACCTTGATCAATGGCCTCGAACTTTCCATCCAGACTGTGGTCACCCAGACTGAAAATCAGAACCTTTCACAAGAGATCCTGGCCTTAAGTGAGGGACGCCGGAAACTGCACCGTATTGAGGAACAGGCACTTGAGCTGATGCGTCAGGATGCCTGGCATGAGGCGCGTAATCTGCTGTCGAGTGAAACGTATCTGTTGGCCAGAAAAACCTACGAGATTGACAGCGAAACAGCTGTTGGGGCGGTAAGTGGTGAGCTGACTTCAACGGTGCAGCGTTTTCGCAGGATCAGGACACTTTCACTTTCCATGCGCCTTGGCGCTCTGGCCTTGTTGGTCTGGGTTGGCGTCATGTTTTCCCGAAAGACACGGGCTGATCTGGCAGAGCAGATCCGTTTGGGAGAGGAGCTTGCACAGGCAAATGAGGTGCTGGAAGAGCGGGTACACCAGCGTACTGCAGATTTGACCAGCACCAACCAACAGCTTGAGGCATCCCAAGCCAGGATCATGGAAAGCCTGTTGTATGCCCGGGTGATCCAGGCCTCAATTTTGCCGGATCCCCGGCTGCTTGACCAGTACTTTACCGAATGGTGTGCGCTGTATCGTCCCTGTGATATTGTGGGGGGTGATCTTTACTGGGTCCGTGAGGCAGCAGACGGCGGTCTGCTGGTGGCGGTGCTTGATTGCACCGGACACGGCGTGCCGGGTGCCTTTATGACCATGACGGTCAACTCTGTGTTAAACCACATTGTGAATACCCTGTGCAGCGATGATCCCGGACGGATGATACAGGAGCTGAACCGTTTGCTGCAAGAAACGCTACGTCTGCGCCAGACCGGAGAAAGCCTGGTGGATGCCGGGCTTGATATTGGTCTGTGTCGGATTGATGCAGAACGTCGTACCCTTACCTTTGCCGGTGCCGGCATCTCACTCTATTGTTCAGATCAAGGCCAGATCAGGGAAATCAAGGGAGAGCGGAAGTGGGTCGGTTACAGCGGCAGTGATTGCCGGTTTATCTTCAAGAATCATCAGATTCCGCTGAATCACACCACATGTTGGTATATGACGACCGATGGTTATCTTGATGAAGGCGGTGGACCAAAAGGGTACGGCTTTGGCACCGGTCGTTTCCGAGAGCTGCTGACACAGCAGCAGGGATCTGACCTGCAACGTCAGCAGAAAAATCTTGAACAAGCGCTGGACAGCTGGCGTGGTACGCGAAAGCAGCGTGACGATATTGCGGTGTTGGCCTTCCGTTTCTAGCCCAGGAGAGGAGCAGTTATGGATCTGTACAACCTGAGACAGCAGTTTGATGAGTCCGGCATGATGATGTGCTTTAATGGTCCTTTTTCGCACAGCATCATTGAGGAGATCGGCACGGCGCTGCGCAATTACATGGCTGCTGAAAATATTGCCAAGGCTGCAGTGCTGGATGTCTTTGCCGTGTATATTGAACTCGCCCAGAATGTTCGCAACTACATTACGGTGCGGGATATCAACCAGGGCGAAGCGGCTGCCTCAATCATCACTATTGCACGCTGGAATGATGGCTATGCCATCTCTTCCGGAAATATGGTGCTGCATGAGGATGCAGCGCCGTTGTGTAACCGCATCAAAGAGATCGGATCTATGACACCGGAAGAACTTAAACGCAGCTATAAAGAGCAGATGCGCCGGGATGTCCCGTCTGGCTCGCTGGGAGCTGGTCTGGGATTGCTTGAGATAGCCCGGCACTCTTCGTCACCCATGATCTGTTCAGTACGTGATGTGGATGCAACCTATTCCTTTTTCAGTCTAACCGCTTTTATATAGCGTGGAGGTAATCATGGCACAGCTTGAAATTATCCAAACAACCACAACACCGTTGATCAGTTTTGACGAAACCTCATCGACCTTGAAAATCTCTGGTGAATCGTATCCTGAGAACTCTTTTGCCTTTTATGCACCGATCCTGGACTGGGTCAGGCAGCATTTGCAGAGTAACAGCCCTTTGATTATCGATTTAACCATAACCTACATGAATAGCAGCAGCACCAAATGTATGCTTGACCTGCTTGATATCATGGAAGATGCCCATGCTCGCAGTGCCCCGGTATCCATTATCTGGAATTATGATCCTGAAAATCCCCGTTCTTTTGAATTGGCCGAGGAGTTTTGTGAAGAGGTCAGCTTTCCCTTTCAGATTGTGGCGCTTCACTCATGAACTCTCCAGCTCAGAAGAAAACCGGACCAGCGCAACCGTTTGATCCTACGCTGCAGCATATCACGGAGATCCTGGCCAACCCGCCGGAGGGACGGGCTGCGTTGCTGGATGAGTACACGGCACTTTCTGAGAGCTTTCGCAAGCTGCATCATCAACTGTACAAGACCATTGTCATCAGTGATTCGTATCAGCAGCAACTGAAAGAGCTCTCCCGCAAGTTGGAGCAGTCTGATATCAAGCTGCGTCAGCTCAGTGAAGTGGCGTTGCCGATCTGCATGTACTGCCACAAGATTCGCAGTGATGACAACTACTGGCAGCGGCTTGAGACCTATTTCAGCAGTCATGTGGACATCATGTTCAGTCACGGCATCTGTCCCGACTGTGTCAAAGACACCTACAGCAAGCTGGAAGAACGGGGGCACGTTGCTGCAACAGCGGCTCAGCAGTCGATTGTCCGTCCGAAGGTAGCGACACCTGAAGATGAAACACTGCTGGAGATGCAGCAGCTCTTACAGCGGATCTCAAGCAACGGTGATCCGCTGACCCCGGAGGTTGACAAGATCATCAGCCGCTATGCCAAGCTGTTGCGTCGTTTCAATAAAATAGTCAGTATCAGCGACTCCTACCAGTCACAACTGCAAGATCTGAACATGCGGCTGGAGCTGATGGTACGGACCGACATCCTGACCGGATTGGCCAACCGGATGGAGATGCTGAGTCAGCTGGAGATAGAGCAAAAAAGGTCTGAACGCCACAACAAGACCTTTTCCCTGATCCTGGGAGACCTGGATCACTTCAAACAGGTCAACGACACTTACGGCCATCTGGCCGGTGACCGAGTGTTGCGTCAGGTGGCCACCCAGTTCAGGAATAACCTGCGCACCGAGGACGTTTGTGCCCGTTGGGGGGGCGAGGAGTTCATGATCCTGCTGCCTGAAACCCCCCTTGACCAGGCCGTGACCGTTGCAGAAAAGCTTGCTGCTTCAGTGCGTGAAAAAGAGATAACCTGGGATCAGCAGATCATACAAGTAACCATTAGTTGCGGTGTTGGAGAGTTCCAGGCTGGTAGAAATACAGGAAACATTGATGAATTTATTCAACAGGTTGATAACGCCTTGTATGCGGCCAAACATGCGGGACGTAATCGGGTTGAAGCCGTGGCCTTGCAGGAGCAGTCTGTCTGATGACCGAACAGGAACTTGACAAACAGCTGAAGAGCGGTAGCCTTTTGCCGGTCTATTTCTTGTACGGTGATGAGCCGTTTCTGGCGGATCGCGCTGCCCGGCGAATTATGGACCAGGCAATAGATCCGGCCATGAAGGATTTTAACCTGAATGTCTACTACGGCGCGGAGTGCAAGGGGACCGAGATCCTGGATACCGCTCAGACCTTGCCGATGTTCAGTGACCGCAGGCTGGTGGTGGTCAGACAGGCCGACAAGCTGCCGGTGGCAACCCAGGAAGGTTTGCTGCCGTATCTTGCCAACCCTGCACCCGAGACCTGCCTGCTGTTTCTGGCGGCCAAGCCGGATCTGCGACGCAAGTTCTTTGCCGAGCTGAAGAAACAGCAAGGAACTCTGGAATGTAAAAAGCTGTATGATAACAAACTGGTGCCGTTTATCTCAGCAGAAGCGCAGATCCAGGGGAAAAAGATCGACGGGGCAGGGGCCGAAATGCTGGCCTTTATGGTAGGCAACAATCTACAGGAGCTGGTTTCACAGATCGAAAAGGCGGCTCTGTACGTCGGCACCAGGCCGGTGATCGGTGTGGAGGATGTCAAGGCAATTGTCAGCCAGAGCAAGGAGTACAGTGCCTTTGAACTGGCTCGCTTTATGGGAGAGAAAAATCTGCCTAAGGCCTTGGCCACCTTGCAGTCCATGCTGCAAAACGGTGAGGAGGCAATCATGATCCTGGGGGCGCTGGCCAGCCATTTTCGCCGGATCTGGCGGATCAGAGAGCTACTTGATCAGAAGAC
>CAZYMK010000227.1:0-5286 GCA_964648885.1 uncultured Geobacter sp.
ATGTTGTGTACATACTCACCAAGGAGGCGATAATTATGAATGCTCTGACCTATACCTTTACTCGGCAGCACCTGGCAGATGTCATGCGAGCAGTCAATGAAGACCACGTTCCTGTCGTAGTGACCAGCCAGCGAGGCAAACCGGTTGTCATCCTTTCCCTTGACGATTATCACGCATTTAAAGAAACTGAATATCTGCTCCGGAATCCGCAAGGAGCAAAGCGGTTGCTTGATTCGGTCGAGGAGCTACGTGCAGGGGGAGGACAAGCTAGAGAGTTGTCGGAATGATGATCAAATTCTCTACCGCAGCGTGGGAAGACTACCCCCACTGGCAGATGACCGACAAGGCGATGCTCAAACGCATCAATCTGCTTATCCGGGATATTCAGCGCGAACCTTTTACAGGTATCGGCAAACCAGAACCACTCAAACATCAGTTAGCTGGTTTTTGGTCCCGCAGAATAGACAGTTGCCATCGTTTGGTATATTCAGTCGAAGGTGATACCCTCCTGATTGCGCAATGTCGCGATCATTATTGAAATTGATTCCTTGAAGTTATCCTCTCTTCGCTTCATCTGATGATTTCTTCGGTAACGTCAGTGTCCCCATTAAGGCTCCGACTACCACACCAAGTGTCGCCAAAACCAAGATTCCAAGTCCAGGCAATGGATTCATGTTGTTTCCAGTGCTTCATGGACAGTATATTTATCTCGTTATCGGTTTTGGCCCAGATTTTTGTGGTCTGAGCGGTCTTTCTTGAAACTTCTCCATCCGCTCATAAACGGCTCATGTCCCAGTGGTCTACCAGTCTCTCGTGTTTACGAAAGGTAAACAGGGAAGGCGCAGATTCGGATGCTGCTGAATCATTGCGATACTCCAGTCGCAGTCATAACCGCTTTAAACTTGGCCGTGGCTACGTTATAGAGCTCCTGAGCTTCTGTGCTTTTCTTTCGGTACTCAAGCAGAGTCATGGGGTTTTTGTCTACGACAAAGCTCTTTATGGCATCAAATGATTCCGCATACACTTTATATGCGGCAATCAAACCTGTTCTGCCATCGTTAAGAAGAGTTTTTACCTCTGGTGGCAAAGTTTCCGGAATGGTTTTTTTCGCAAGTGTTTCTCCCGCCAGCAGGCATTCCGTTTTTGCCTTGTCAATGAGGGTAGCTATGTCGGTGGAAACTTCTCCCCCCTTGATGACATTCTTCAGCTCATCGACCGCCAGTTTGACAGCCTTGTCAGTAAGGTTCTCAATGTTCAAAATATCCTTCTGAAATGCCTGCAGCTTTTCTTTGTCAGCAGCGGAGAGTGAAATAGCAGGAATCTGTTGCTGCGGCTCGGGTGTTTTTTCAGTTGTACAGCCGCTTAGCGCCATAATTCCGCTCATGAGGATAATCAATGTAATTGGGACAAAGAACTGTTGGATGGACATGGCGTATACCCTTCTTTTAGATGATAATCCTCAACGAGAGATGTTTTGACTTCTGCGGTTTCTAATCCATTTGTCCAGCGATATCACCGGCAGCACAATCGCACCTGCTGTCATGGCATACAGCCAGGCCCGGGCGTCGAGCGCTGCCGAAGCAAAAAGTGTCTGCAGCGGCGGCAGGTAGATGAAACACGCCTGGAGCAGCAGCAGGATGCCGATACCGGTAAAGATTGCCGGGTTGCTGAATACCCCTTGTGAAAAGAGAGAGTCTCGCAGGGATCGGCAGTTGAGCAGATAGAATATCTGGGTGAAGGTGATGCTGGTCACACAGATCGTCTGTGCTTCGGCCAGCGCCAGGGCATGCCGGGCGGCCGTCACCGGTTCAGGGCCGATGATCCGGAAGTATTCCAGGAGAAACAGACCGCAGGCACCTGCGGACATAAGCAGGGCCACTATGATCAGGCGTGCAACAATGAAACCGGAAAAGACCGGTTCGTCGGGAGAACGGGGCATGCGCCGCATGGCGTTTGGTTCCAGTACCTCGAAGGCCAGCGGGATCGAAAGGGTAATACTTGCCACCAGATTGATCCAGAGGGTTTGGCTGGGGGACATGGCCATGAGCAAAACATTCACCCCGTCGACCTGTACGGTCGGGAAGAAAAACATTGATGCTGACAGAGTACAGGCCAGGCCAAGGTTGGCGGGAAGCACAAAGGCCAAGGACTTTATGAGGTTGTCGTAGACCCGCCGCCCCTCTTCCACCGCTGCGGTGATGGAAGCGAAATTATCATCCATCAGGACAACCTTGGCCGCCTCCTTGGATACCGCTGTGCCGGTAATCCCCATGGCGATTCCAATGTCGGCCCGTTTAAGCGCGGGTGCGTCGTTAACACCATCGCCGGTCATGGCAACCACGTGGCGTTGGGCCTGGAGGGCCTGCACCAGGGCGATCTTGTGCTCCGGAGCCACACGGGCAAATACATTGGTACTCATGTCCGTTGACTGGAGCTCTGTTTCAGAGAGGCCATGCAGGTCGCGACCGGTCAGGGCCCTCTGTCCATGCTTGAGCAGGCCAAGTTGCCGACCGATTGCTTCGGCCGTTACGGGATGGTCACCGGTGATCATCTTGACCGTGATGCCGGCGCTATGGCAGACCCGGATGGCGTCCATGGCTTCGGTACGGGGAGGATCAATCATGCAGAGCAGACCGGCAAACTGCAGATCCTGTGTAACGTCATCAGGAGAAATATCTTCGGTTGCAACGTCCCGGCGATGGGCAAAGGCGATGACTCGCATTCCTTGTCGGGCGTAGGTTGCCATGGCTTCATTCACTGCCTGCTGCCCCGCTCTGTCCAGGTCGCAGCGATCAATGACTGTTTCCGGAGCCCCCTTGAGCAGGATGCGGTTTTTGCCATCAATCCGGTTCAGGGTAGCCATGTATTGGGTGTCCGACTCGAAGGGGATAACGTCGAGACGTTGGTGGCAACTGCGGAATTCATGAGCATGCAATCCGGCTTTCTGGCCGGCAACCACCAGGGCGGCTTCTGTCGGATCGCCGGTGATGGCCCAACTATCTCCCTCAAGGCGCAGCGTGGAATCATTGCAGAGCACGGCAATGGAGAGTAGTTCATGCAGCGCAGGAGGAACGGTTGTCAAGCGAACGCCGTCGTGTTCGACTTCGCCTTCCGGTGCGTAGCCGATACCGGAAAACCGGTATTCGTGCCCTTCCAGCCACGCCACCTGAACCGTCATCTCATTGCGGGTCAGGGTACCGGTCTTGTCAGAGCAGATGACCGTTGTGGATCCCAGAGTCTCAACCGCCGGAAGATGACGGACAACAGCATGCCGTTCGGCCATCCGCCGGACGCCGATGGCCAGGCAGATGGTGATAACCGCCGGCAGCCCTTCGGGGATTGCCGCCACGGCCAGAGAAACGGCAACCATGAGGGATTCTCCGATCGGGGCGTCTTTGACCAAAATGCCGAACGCGATCAGAACCGCTACCACGACAACCACGGCGACAGTGATCCCGGTGCTGACCTTGGCCAATTGTCGGGTCAGCGGAGTCTCCAGCTGTGTGGTCTGATTGAGCAGCGCATTGATCCGTCCCAGTTCAGTGCTGTTTCCCGTGGCGACCACTACGCCGGTGGCCGTACCCTGCACCACCAGGGTGCCACTGTAGGCCATGCAAAAACGGTCACCCAGTGGTGAGTCAGGCAGAACCGCGTCGGAGCGCTTTGCCACCGGCAGAGACTCGCCGGTCAGAGCAGCTTCTTCAACGAGCAGGTTCTTGACCCGGATCAACCGCAGATCCGCCGGCACTTTGTCACCACTCTGCAACGTTACAACATCACCTGGCACCAACCCATCCGCCGACACTGCTATGGACTGCCCATTCCTCAGGGCCGTTGCCACTTCAGGAATCATGGCGGCAAGCGCCTCAATAGCTTTTCCGGCACGATATTCCTGGATGAAGCCGATGATGGCATTGATGACCACCGCACCGAAGACAACTGCAGCATCGGTGGGCTTTTTAAGTCCAACAGCCAGGGCGCCGGCGGCAATGAGCAGCCAGCCGATCGGATTATTGATCTGGCGCCAGAAGATCAGCCAGGGGCCTGTCCCACCAGAGCGGGCAAGGGTGTTGGCACCGAACTGCTGCAACCGTTCGGTGATCTCCCCGTCATTCAATCCGTCCGGACGTGTATCCAGCCGGGTCATGACGTTCTGCTCGGATGTTGCATGCCACGTAATTTCACCTTGCTGTGTCAGATTCTTGTGCATTGCAGGGCTTCTCCCCTCCGGTTTTTTGGCCAATGAAGTACAACCTAATCGTTCTCTTTGTTACATCAGAGATTCCTCATTCTAACCTGTCTGGTGGCAGTCTGATTACCACCGGACAGGTCTGCATCAGTCAAAAAGTTCTGCGAGAAATGACTTCTTTGTCTTGTAGTGCTGGCCATGTCCGTAACCATGCCCATGCTTTTTGTAATGGTCTTTGTCGGAATAATGACCATACTGTTGCGGTGACGGTTGATGAAATGTCTGGTGTTGCATCGGCTCGACAGGAGTGTCTTGCGGTGTTGCGCGCTCAATGATTTTATCCAGCTCACCACGGTCCAGCCAGACACCTCGACAGTTGGGACAATAGTCGATTTCGATTCCCTGACGTTCCGACATGACAAGATTCGTTTCAGGACAAACGGGGCATTTCATGGTTCAACCTCCTTGGGATGTTTTGCTGCATGACGGCATTAATGCCACAAATAAAAAAGACCTTTACCCGTAGCGCACAAACGTCGCTTGGGTAAAGGTCTTGCGGTCGATTTTTCGTCCCATGTCCGGACCGGTTGGTCGTATTGACGGACAATGGAGTCGGCCTTTTCTCTGGCCGGTGGCTACTCCCCTTTACATGGTCGGACAATAAGGGAACCTTCTGCGGCTGTCAAGGGGGGATTTCTTGCCGTTAGGTTGCGAGAACTGTTCATAGTCAGCTTGCAGATACACGGGATATGTACGGGTTGAGTTGCGTACGACTTTTTTTTGTTGACGATGGAGAATTCCTGCTTGACAGGGCTGGGCAGGTCATACATGTCCGATCCGCTTCGCGATTGGGGTGTTCGGACCTTGGGAAAAACCGCCGTCGCATGGAAGAAATCCGCAGACAGTTCAACGCGGCAGAGGTGAAACCATGAAAATGCTCTCTTGCTGCTATGGCCCGGAACGTTGGAAACGGGAGAAAAAATCCCATATCTGCTTCGTAGCATCGAACCCCCTCAAAGGATGATCCGCAGCAAGCTTGTTGGTAAAAAACGGAGCGGGCCATTGATGTCCCCATCCTTCAAGCAGAACAAACTCCA
>CAZYMK010000228.1:0-5245 GCA_964648885.1 uncultured Geobacter sp.
AAGCCCCCTCTGTAAAGAGCTCCCCTTCAGCAACAGCCCGCGTTCAACCGGCTCCTGGAGCACCGGGAGGTGCAACAGGCCGCACAGCGCAACCATCAGCCACAGGCAGCTCCGTCAGTGAACTGCTCCGACGCAAACCCCAGGCAGAAGGAGCGGGAAACGGCAGCGGTGACGGCAGTGCCACCGGCAAGGTACGGCCCAACCTGATGCCCAGTGCCACCAGAATGGCCCGACTTGAGGAGAACTATCGCCGCCGGTTTGCCGATGATATTGATGATGGGACTACTCGTTTTCTGAACACCGACGACATCCAGTTCGGCTCATTTTTGCGCCGGTTTGAGACGGCAGTGTACGGGGTCTGGCGCTATCCGCAGGAAGCGGCATTGCAGGGGATCGAGGGGGTTACGCCGGTCAAGATCACCTTTAACCGGAATGGAGAGATCGTAAAGGTACAGCTGTTGGAAAGCTCCGGCAGCCGCATACTGGATGATGAGGTCTTCCGCACCCTGCGCCTGGTCGGGCCCATGGGTACTTTTCCCAGGTCCTACGGCAAAGATGAGTTCAACCTGATTGCATTTTTTCAGTATGGTAACGCCCGAAGCAGGCTGCGTTGAACAGCAGAACTAGGGCTGGATGGTAAGCTTGAGTGGCCGTTTGCGCTCAAACTCGGCCGGAAAAAGATAGCTCAGTTCTCCATCTGACGTCTCCTGCTGCAACTGGTAGGAGATGCCCAGGGCATCGGCAATCCCTGCCGTTACAGCTGATGCCGCCATACCAGGGGCTATGACCACCAGCTCCACCCCATGGTCATCCAGCAGCCTGCGGTAGGTATATGCCTCTGCAGCTGCCAGATCACAGACCACCAACAGATTCAACCCGCCAAACGTCACCGCCGCAACCGGCTTCAGATCAAGATCATACAACAACTCCTGCTCAGGTACCCGATGGGCCACGGCTACGGCCAGCCGTTCAGCCAACTGACAGGCGTCTGTCCCTTTCAGCGTCAATTCCGACATCGCAGGTGGCCGGTTTTTTTCAACATGCTGCTGCAGTGGGGGGGGCTTTTTATCCGGTGCTGCCTTCTTGATTGCCGTCACTTCAGCCTTTGTGCGGGGCAGAGGCGCTGGTGTCTTCTTTTTGAGTACCGGGGGGGGGGCCGGTTTTTTCAACTCCTGCAGGTCTAGTTCAAAATTGGTAGCGGGCTGGGCATGGCTGGAAACAGCCGACACCAGCACCAGCCAGGTCAGCAGCAACAGACTATGTATAGGGCTGGTGGTCGGCATCCGGACACCTCATCTGAGAAGTTCATCAAGAAAGATCCTGCTCTTCAAACGGCTGGGACAATGACTGCTGATCTGCTGCTCAAGCAGCCTCTGAGCAGCCAGCAACTCTGCATCACCAAACGGGACACTGCCGAAACTGCCGGTTCTGAGGCAACGGGCCAACGGCTGCAGACGCTGATCATCCAGCAGAGGACGATACCCGAGGATATTTAACAGGTTGATCTCAAAAAAACATCGGTCTACCGGCCTGGCAGGCTGCGCTGCCAGATAGTCGATCAGTGCGGCAAGCAGCCGATATAGTCGGGGAAGCGGGTGTCCCTCCGGTGTCAACGTCTCAACCAGCTCGCAAGCATACAGGGCCAGCGCCAGAGATTCAAGCGGTTCACGCAGGGCCGTCACGCTGCCGAATGCCTCAACCCGTTCAATCCGGCTTAAGCCCTCCCCTTTCAGGTTCAGCTGCAGCTGCAGCCGATTGGTCGGTTCCAGCAGCCCGCCAAACCGCTTGCGGCTGGCACGGGCAGCTCTAGCAAACCCGCGCAGTCGACCATGCTCAAGGGTAAACAGCGACACAATCCGATCACTCTCACCGTAGTTCAGGGTAGAAAGCACAATAGCCTGACACTGCTCAGGTCTCACGCCCTAGTGCGCCTCGCTCCAGGTTCTGCCATGCTGCATATCCACCTTAAGCGGCACTTGCAGCGCAACCGCCTGGCTCATCTCGCGGTTCACCAGGGTGCGCATCTGCTCCAGCTCGGCCTGCGGCACCTCAAACACCAGTTCGTCATGAACCTGCATGATCAGGCGGCTGCTGAGTCCTGCGGCCCGGATGGCCCGGTCCACACCGATCATCGCCTTTTTAATGATATCGGCCGCTGAACCCTGAATCGGATAATTGATGGCGTTACGCTCGGCGTATGAGCGCAGATTGCCGTTACTGCTGTGGATATCGCTGATCGGCAGCGTGCGTCCCAGAATGGTGGTGACATACCCCTGTTCCTGCGCCTGACTGATGCAACTCTCCAGATAGGCCACCGCGCCGCTGTGTCGTTGTTTGTAAGCAGTAATAAACGATTCGGCCACGGTACGGGCAACCCCCAGCTGCCTGGCCAGCGAAAAAGCCCCCTGACCATAGATGATGCCAAAATTGATGGTCTTGGCCTGACGCCGCATCTCGCTGGTGACCATCTCCGGAAACAGACCGAACACCTCGCTGGCAGTACGGGTATGGATATCCTCATCATGGCTGAAGGCATCACAGAAGACCGGATCTCCTGAAAGGTGGGCCAGTACCCGCAGCTCAATCTGGGAGTAATCGGCTGCCAGGATGACAGCACCGGGAGGAGCGATAAACGCCTCGCGGATCCGGCGGCCTTCCGGGGTACGGATCGGAATGTTCTGCAGGTTGGGGTCGGATGACGAGAGGCGGCCAGTGGCGGTAACGGCCTGGTTGTAGGAGGTATGTACCCGCCCCTGGGGATCGGTTAACCTGGTCAGGGCATCGGCATAGGTTGATTTCAGCTTGGTCAGGCCACGGTACTCCAGCAACAGCCGGACAATCTCATGCTCTTCAGCCAGACCGGACAGCACCTCATTATCGGTAGAACGGCCGGTCTTGCCCTTGGTCTTCTTGCCTGCCTTCAGCCCCAGTCGGTCAAACAACACCTCTTCCAGCTGCTTGGGAGAATTCAGGTTGAACGGCCCCTGGGCCAACAAGTGGATCTGCTGTTCCAGCTGCTCCATCTGGGAGCCGAACTCGCGGGACAGCTGCCCAAGAAAAGCGGTATCCAGCAGCACGCCATACTGCTCCATCCGGGTCAGGATCTCCAGCAGCGGCATCTCCAGCTCAAACAACAGCCGGTCCAATCCCTTCTCGTGCACCAACGGCAGCAGCTTCTCATGCAGCAGCCAGGTGGCATCGGCATCCTCGGCAGCATAGCGGGTAGCTTTTTCTATCTCAACTTTACTAAAACAGATCCGGTTTTTGCCGCTGCCGGTCACCTCATCGTAGGAGACCATCCGGTGATTCAGGTGCTCCTGGGCCAGGGCATCCAGACCATGTCCGCCGCGAGACGGGTTGAGCAGATAAGAACAGAGCATGGTATCGCACCAGCTGCCCTGCACCCCGATACCGGCAGTGGCCAGCACCTGCAGGTCAAATTTCAGGTTCTGGCCGATCTTGCGGATAGCCGGATTTTCAAAGATCGGACGCAGGCGGTTCAGCACCGCAGCACGGGGCAGCTGATCCGGCAACAAAGCTTCCCCCCTCCCGACCGCCCCTTGCTGGGGGGAGGAGACTGCGCAATCATCGTGTTGTTCAGAAAACACGAAAAGGTCTTCCTCCCCAGCAGGCGGAGGGCTGGGGAAGGGGGAACGATGCCCGACCGGGATGTAAAACGCCTCGTTGGGCTGCAGTGCAATGGATATCCCCACCAGCTCTGCGGTGCGGGGATCAAGCCCGGTGGTCTCCGTGTCAAAGGCAAAGGCTTCTGCAGACTCCATCCGTTGTGCCAAAGCTTCAAGACCATCCTGCGTCAGCACGGCATGATACTGCTCGTTTGAGAGGGTGGCCTGGGCTGTCAGCTCACGGATCAGCGAGGTAAAGCCATACTCCTTGAACAGCTCGTTTAACCTGGCAGCATCAGGCTCCCGGGCTGTCAGAAAATCAGGGTCAAGGGTCAATGGGCAAGGGGCAGAAGTGTCTAGGTCCAGGGGCCAGGGGCAAGGGGCCGGTAAGATTTTTTCTAACGGCACGTCCGTGATAATGGTTGCAAGTGTCCGTGAAAGCCGGGCCTGATCAGCAAACTCCCGCAGCTTCTCACCGGTCTTGCCCGGCACCTCAGCAGCCCGCTCCAGCAGGCTGTCCAGCGTACCAAACTGCTGGATCAGCTTGATGGCGGTCTTTTCACCAATACCCGGCACACCGGGGATATTGTCGGAACTATCACCGGCCAGCCCCAGGATATCGATCACCCCACCCGGCCCCACGCCAAAACGCTCATGCACCTGGGGAATACCGGAAGTCACGTTCTTCATGGTATCCAGCAGGGTAGTTCGTTCCGTCACAATCTGCATCAGATCCTTGTCGCCGGTAACCACCACCACATCCCCACCTGAGGCCTCCCAGTGGGCCGCCAGCGTGCCGATCAGGTCATCGGCCTCGTATCCTTCCAACTCCACCACCGGAATATTGAAGGCCCGCACCAGATCACGGATCGGACCCACCTGCTGCCGCAGATCATCCGGCATTGCCGACCGGTTGGCCTTGTACTCCGGGTACAGCTCCGTACGGAAGGTCACCCGCCCCACATCAAACACCATTGCCAGGTGCCGGGGCTGATGGTCCTTCAGCAGCTTCAGCAGCATCTGGGTAAAACCGTAGATGGCGTTGGTGGGAAACCCGCTGGGGGAGGAAAGACGCTTGATGGCAAAATAGGCGCGATAGAGGTACGAAGAACCATCGATCAGATAGAGGGGGGTTTGCATGAAATCACCTGACACCGGAAATTGAAACACAGCCGGTGTAATCTAACAGACTCCGGCCCCATGATGCAGCAAAACCTTTTGCTTGAGCCACCGTGGGACTGGAAAACCTACTTCAGCAGCAAAGCCTTGACCGATTCATCAATAAAGCTCTCCTCGATCGCCTCTCGTGCCCAGGCTTCCTTACACTGGGCCATTACCTGCGCTGCACCTTCAGCCACGGCCGGCACGTTACTCCAGAGGGCATTGCGGATCGAACGCAGCTCGTTCAGCTCAGCCCTGCGGCCATCGGCCAGCTCTCGGCAGTTCTGGCACAAAAGCGCCAGCGAGTCCATGTCGGGCGAAATATCCGGCTGGTAGTCCCACAGACGCAGATCGTCCTTGGACGCGCACCACTCACACTTGAAGCCGGCCCGTTTGCCGACGGACTTGCCGTAGCTCTGCAGCTCTTCTTGGCGTTCCTTGTTTGCCTGGTATCCCTT
>CAZYMK010000229.1:0-5236 GCA_964648885.1 uncultured Geobacter sp.
AGGCAAAACGGCTGCAGCGGATGCTGGCACATGACTTTGATCCAGCCCGGCTGGCGCTGGTTGAATCTGCCCCGCTGGTGCCCCTGACTGCAGCTGATCAGGCCGGAACGGTGCAGGTGCAGAGCTATGCGCCTGCTGCAGTGTTGCTTTCAGCAGAGGTAACCGCAAACAGTCTGCTGGTACTGGGAGAGAAATATCACCAGGGCTGGAAGGCCTTTGTGGACGGCAAGTCTGTGGAGAGTGTCCCGGTCAACCACATCCTGCGGGGTATCTATCTTACCCCTGGAAAGCATACGGTGGAGTTTCGCTTTGATCCGTTGCCGTTCAAGATCGGCAAGTGGTTGACCCTTGGATCGTTCGCCCTGTTTGCGCTGGTTGCAGCATGGGAATGGCGCTTCTGCCGGAGGCGTCCGTATGTCCCTTGACCCTTGCCCCTTGACCCTTGACCCTGTTTCTTTCACCCAAGATGAACTGAAGCGGTTTGGCCTGACCCTGCTGCAGCCAAGGGATGGCTACCGCTTTACCCTTGACCCGCTGCTGTTGTGTGACTTCAGCGGGGCGCATGGTGAGCAGCAGATCGCTGATCTGGGTACCGGTAGCGGAGTCATGGCCCTGGTGCTGGCACGGATGGCTGCAGGTGCCTCGATTGTTGCCTTTGAACAGGATGCTGCTACTGCCGGCCTGGCGCAACAGAACGCTCGATTAAACGGGCTGGATGACCGGGTGACGGTGCTACATGAGGACCTGCTGCAGGTGCGGCGTCATCTGCCGGTCTCCAGCTGTGATCTGGTGGTCAGTAATCCCCCCTACCGCAAGCAGGGCAGGGGACGTCTCAATCCACATCCCGGCAAACTGGCAGCCCGCCATGAAACCACCGCCACCCTGGCTGATTTTCTGGCTGCGGCCAAGTATCTGGCCAAGCCGGTAACCGGCAGGATCTGCCTGGTGTACCACCCTGATCGCCTGCCTGACCTGATGGCAGAGGCATTCGCGCAGAAACTCTCCGTGGTCAGGCTACGACTGGTGCATGGCGTGCCGGACGCCATAGCCAAGGTGTTTCTGGTGGAGCTGGCCAAAGGCAGAAAAAACGTGCAGCTTGAGGTGCTGCCGCCCCTGATTGTGCGCAGTGATGGTGAGCATTACACGAATGAAGTGCGAAGAATCTTGCTGGGACCATAAAAAAGGGCGTCGCAAAGGACGCCCCGGAGCTTCAGGTTGTTGGAAGAGGTTACTGTTTTACCAGCAGCACCAGTTCCATCAGGTCATCATCACCAACATGGATCGGGAATACCAGCCCACGGTAGCCGTTGGGTACCGGCATGCCTTCCGGCGGTGCATGCAGGGTGACAGGCGGGTTGATGTCAATGGTAACCCCGGTCTGGGAAGCCTTGGCTGCTACGTTGCCCAGCACGATGTTGACAAACTCCATCACCGTATCTTCCAGAATTTCTTCAGACTCTCCATCAACGTTGTTTTCGCGGAGAATAGCCCTGGCGATTGATTTCTGCAGTCCTTCGGAAACGGAAAGGATATAGCGGGCGGTCAGGTCACCGCTCACGTCCATGGCTGCATACATCGTATTGGCACGGATACAATCGGTTTCAAAGAACTTGCCCGGCCTGAACTGGATGCCGATCACCCGGGTAATCATCTTGTAGGTCAGGTCAACGGTAATCTCCCATACATCGTGGTACTCGTGCAGCCAGCCGGGCAGCTCGATCCGCTCGGCAATGTAGGGAGCCTGATCCGCCTTGAACTTTTCAAGGTAATAGTCGAGTTTCTCTGCAGTAAGGGCGCCGATCTTCACCAACGCCTCACCGATATAGAGGTGGGTGGCTTTCTGGCGGCTGATGACATCCTCAAGCTGGGCCTTGGTCAGGAACCCCAGGTCAACCAGCAGATCGCCCAGCTTCATATCCTTGGACAGCTGGGCAGCGTGGGCGGTGTCAATATCCCGCTGGGTAATGTATCCCAGGGTAACGGCCATTTCCCCTAGTTTCAGGTTGGTGCGTTCCTGCAGTTCTATGGCATGGAGCAGTGATTCGCCGGTAACGGCATCCTGTTCCACAAGAAATTGTCCAAAAAATTTTACTGCCATGGTGTAAGTCCCCCAGCCGGATCAGAGTGCCCGCAGGATATTCAGTACATTTTCTGCCTCAAACGGCTTGGAGATGACGTTTTTGGCCCCCAGTTTGATCGCCTCGGTAAACTTGTCCCCCACACCGCCCAGTGAGGTGACCATCACCACCTTGACGTCTTTGTCCAGCAGCACCAGGCTGCGCAGGGCAGTCAGACCATCCATGCCGGGCATGTTCATGTCCATGCAGATGATGTCAGGATCCACAGTGTGATTCATCTTGATTGCTTCAGCACCGTTCTTGGCATGTCCGACAGAAATAAGGTCGCCGGATTCATTGATGATCTTTTCCAACTGGCGGGCAACAGAGAGGCTATCGTCAACGACTAACACCTTCTTCATAGATACCTTCCCTCCCGATGTGCGTGGTGAACGTGGTTTTCATGCAGATTTAAGTGCGGAAAACTCTACCTGAAAGCTCATGAAAAGTCAAAATGTCATTCTTTGCAAAAAAACCGTTTCACCCGGCTACTTGCGGCATGATATACAGGCAGGCATCACTGTTTTCATGTAAAGGAGAAGAAGTCTTATGAAGGTTCAACGTAGTCTGCTTGTTGCTGCATCGATCACCGCCGTGCTGCTGACGGTGGGGGGAAGCTCTTTTGCGGCAGAAAAAAAATCGGCACCTGCTGCGGCACCCGCTGTCAAGTCAGCCCCGTTGCCTGATCCGGTTGCACGGGTAAACGGTGCTCCCATTCCGGCTTCTGAATTACAGAAGGCATTGAACGCCTTCAGCAAATCACCTGATGCTGCCCAGGTGCCGCCCGGTAAGGAAAAAGAGGTCCAGCAGTTTCTCCTGAATCAGATGATCGGTGCCGAATTGATGTACCAGGTTGCCAAGGCAACACCGGTTACGGATCAGGATAAAAAGGTGGCTGATGCCATTGCTGCCTTAAAGGCTCGTTTTCCTAATGAAGAGGAGTTTTCCAAAGGGCTGCAGGCACAGGGGCTGACAGAAGCCGGTCTTAAAGAGCTGATCAGCCGTAATGTGGTGATCGAAAACCATATTGAGCAGGTGATTGTGCCCAAACAGCCGGTCAGTGATGCCGAGGTCAGGGAGTTTTACGATAAAAACCCGCAGACCTTTACCCAGCCTGAACAGGCGCGGGCCAGCCACATCCTGATTGTGGTGGATGCCAAGGCAAGCGAGGCCGAGCGTAAAAAGGCCCGGCAGAAGAGTGATGCGCTCCTGAAGCAGATCAAGTCAGGCGCTGATTTTGCCAAGCTTGCCCAGGAAAGTTCCGGGTGCCCCAGCAGCAAGCAGGGGGGCGATCTGGGCTACTTCGGCAAAGGCCAGATGGTCAAGCCATTTGAGGATGCGGCCTGGTCGCTCAAGCCGGGTGAGGTCAGTGCTGTGGTGGAGACCCAGTTCGGCTACCACATCATCAAACTGATTGAGAAACGTCCTTCCTCCAAGGTCCCGTTTGATGATGTCAAGGCTCGTATTGCTGATTCACTGAAGCGGAAAAAGGTAGGCGAGGCGGTGAATGCGGTGCTGGAAGATGCCCGCAAAAAAGCAAAGATTGAGGTCTATCTCAAGTAGGTTTTCAACCTGCAAACGGCAGTAACTGCCGTAAGGATAAACCTAAAAACGGCAGATCATTAACACAGAGGCACAGAGAACACAGAGAAATCAAAGGCTTAAAAACAAAGCAACGCGTGCCTTTTGGGTGAATCAAAAAATGTTTCAAGCTTCCAGCGAGTAGTTTTTACTCTGTGACCTCTGTGTCTCTGTGTTTCAAATGCTTTTTCCAGGATAAAAGCCTCCACCCAGCGGGGGGAGGTTGGAGGGGCAGAAGCTGCCTGTTTCTGAACAATGGGCCGGTTCGCAAGAACCGGCCCATCGTTTTTTAGCGGGGGCTGATCAGGGTCAGCGTGTTGTCTGCAGTGGCCAGGGAGAGTGGTGCTGCGCCCAGATAGTCGCCCCGGTAGTAGACAGCCACCTGTCCTGCCGGGAGTGGTTGGCTGCCGGTGTAGCGTAGCTTCAGTGAGAAGGTGGGGATCGGGCCGGTGTGTACCTGCACCTGTTCCAGCGGCAGCTGCCATGCAGCCAGCTTGAGGGTGGTGGAGCCCGCAGCGGTCTGCCCTTGGGGCAGTGGTGAAGCGGCAAGTGCCGCCGGAATCACCGTGATGCCGAAACCGGCAGGGGGCTCAAACTCCGTCAGCAGAGCCAGTTGTGCGGTGTTGCTACCGTCAAGGCGCAACTCGTAGCGCGGTGTCCAGTCGTTCTCCTGCAGTACCGCGCTCACCCTGACACGGCTGTTGGGTGAAGAGAGGGCAACCCGCACGATGGGGCCGCCAATGCTGCGCTTTTCCAGCTGAGACAGCCGCAGGGTTGTCCGTTTCAGCTCCTGCTCGGTGCGGCGGCGGGCGGTAAAGACCGCCTCAAGCTGGGCGATGGCAAACTCGGTCCCCTGGCGTACCGAGGTCAGCGGGTCAGGGTTGGTTTTGGTCTTGCGGGGGGCCTTGGAGCTCTGGGACTTGGCTGCCGCCGCAAAAATAGTCTCCCTGGTTTCCAGCGCCTTCATCCGGTCTTCCAGACGGCTTTTCTGCTCCTGCAGGCCGTCCAGCTCCTTCTGCAGCTTGTCCGGTATCCCGGCTGCCACCAGCTCAACCCGGCCGATCAGACCGTTGTCAAGCGGCGTAACCCGCAGCGTACCTGCACGGATCGCACCGGGTAGCTGCACCTCGGCGCTGCCTTTTCTGGCTGTTGCCTCCAGCTCAACCAGGGTGCCGTCAATAAACACGGTCAACTCCCGTGGTCCGGCCAGACCGGGAGCAGGCAGCATCAGTATGCAGCACAGCACCAGCGCTGTAGATACCACACGCATCACAGACCTCCCAGAGTTACAATGATTCGGAATTCGGTTTCGGTCAGCGGCTGCACCGAGAGACGGCTGCGGCCCACCAGCGGCATCTGCTGCAGGTGCGGATGTTCCTTGATCAGCGCCAGCGGCACCTGGCGGCGAAACGGCTGGTCGGCCTGCACGTCGACCATGTACCAGATCGGTTTTTCTACGGTCGCCTTGGGGTCAAAGTGATCGGCAGTGGGATCAAGCGCCGTGTGATCCGGGTAGCCGTCTCGCACCACGGTGCAGA
>CAZYMK010000230.1:0-5225 GCA_964648885.1 uncultured Geobacter sp.
TAAAGAATTTTCTTTACAGCCGATATAGTTGTTGTTAGCATCTGAAGTAAATTATCGGTATCTTTTGTAACACTCTGATAGAAAAGGAATTATTCTTGGAGATCGATCTCTCCATCCTTAACCCGAAGGCACGCTCTCTGGTGGGTGTCGACATCAGTTCATCTGCAGTCAAGATGGTTGAATTGTCTGGTGGCGGTTCTGCTCAGTATCAGCTGGAGGGGTATGCCATTGAGCCGTTGCCGGAGGGGGCAGTGGTTGATGGGAATATCTCGAATCTGGATAGTGTTACCGATTCGGTCGCGCGGTGCTGGAAGCGTATGGCGACATCGACAAAGTATGTGGCCATGGCAATGCCAACTGCGGCTGTCATTACCAAAAAGATCATCCTACCTGCGGGCTTGCGTGAGTCGGAGATGGAGATTCAGGTCGAATCCGAGGCCAATCAATACATTCCGTTTGCACTTGAAGAGGTAAATCTTGACTTTCAGGTGATTGGCCCTTCGCCTTCCGGTCCTGAGGAGGTGGAGGTGATGATTGCCGCCTCAAGAAAAGAAGGGGTTGAGGATCGTGTGGCATGTGCCGAGTCGGCCAATCTCAAGGCGATGGTCATGGACATGGAGTCCTACGCCGCACTCTCCGCATTCGAGTTGATTCAGGCGCAGTATCCAGAGGGTAAGACTGAAACCTTTGCCTTGGTGGATATTGGGGCCAATGCCATGAAGGTCGCCATGGTCAAGGGTGATCAGATCATCTACAACCGTGAGCAGGCTTTCGGCGGTCATCAACTGACGCAAGACATGGTGCGTGCCTATGGCATGAGCCATGATGAGGCCGAGACGCTCAAGCGCACCGGGCCGATGCCGGACAACTTTGAATCTGAGATCCTGCAGCCATTTTTAGATAATCTGGCGCTTGAAGTTTCAAGGGCATTGCAGTTTTTCTTTACCTCAACGCAGTTCAGTGAAGTGCATCATATTGTCTTGATGGGTGGTACGGCATTGCTGCCCGGGATTGCAGAAATCGTTGCCGATCGTACTCAGGTCGATACGATCAGAGCCAATCCGTTTGCGAGCATGAGCCTGGCTCAACGTGTGCGGCCCAAGAATCTCTTGAATGATGCTCCCTCATTGATGGTGGCGTGCGGTCTTGCACTGCGGAGGTTCGATCAATGATTCGCATCAACCTGCTACCTCACCGGGAAGAGCGGCGCAGAACATTGCGCCAGCAGTTTTATGCGCTTTCCGGTTTGGTGACGGTACTTGCTGGGGTGATCTGGTTTGTTGGGTTCAGCTTTATCAGTGGCCAGATAGAGGGACAGACGGCCAAGAATGACTACTTGAAGAAAGAAATCTCGTCGCTGGATGGTCAGATAGCAGAGATAAAGAAGCTCAAGGAACAAACGGATTCCCTGCTCTCAAGAAAGCAGGTGATTGAGTCATTGCAGGCCAACCGCTCAGAAACAGTCCACTTGTTCAATGAGTTGGCGAGGCAGCTTCCTGTTGGGGTATATCTGCGCTCGATCAAACAAGAGCAGCAAAAAGTCATACTGACAGGTTATGCCCAGTCGAATGCCCGGGTTTCAAGTTTGATGAGCAATCTGGACGAGTCCCCCGTTCTAGAGCGCCCCGTATTGGTGGAAATCAAGGCTACCACGGTGGGTAAGCGGCGCTTGAGTGAGTTCAATATGTACATTTTCCTTACGCGCCAGACAAGTGATGAGGCTGATTTGCGTGGGGCAAAAGCTGTAAAGCCGGTCAGTAAGCCAGGAGGTGCAAAGTGAAAAAGCCTAGCTTGCCTTCTATGCCGAAAATTAGCATCCCAAAAATCGACTACAAAGCAATTGCAGAAGACTTCAAGACGTTGGATCCGAAGGATCCTGGTGCATGGCCGCTGATCCCGCGCATTATTATTCTGTTCGGTATGTTTGTGGCGCTACTCTTGGTGGCGGCTTGGTTTGGTTGGCAGGGGCAGTATGAAGAACTTGAAAACAAGCGCCAGGAAGAGATCAAGCTAAAGGATGACTGGCTTGCCAAAAAGAAACAAGCGATCAATCTGGATGAGTATCGAAACCAGTTGGCGGAAATTGAAAGATCGTTTGGTGCACTGCTCAAGCAATTGCCGAATGCGGCTGAAATGGAATCCCTGCTGGTAGATATCAACCAGGCGGGCTTGGGCCGCGGGCTTCAGTTCGAGTTATTCAAACCGGGAAATGAGGTTATCAAGGACTTCTACGCAGAGCTGCCCATTACAGTCAATGTGACTGGCTCGTACCATGACTTTGGTGCATTTGCAGGTGATATTGCCAAGTTGCCACGGATTGTTACCTTGAACGATATCAACATAGCCCCACCGAGCGGTAAGACGGCTGGGAGCTTGATGCTGACCACCACTGCTAAAACATTCAGATACCTGGATGAAGGCGAAGTTGCGGCGAGAAAGAAAAAAGAAGCGGAAGCCAAGAAGGGGGCAAAGAAAAAATGAAGTGCCCGGCTTGGCTCATCGGTTGCCTTGTGATTCTGTTGCTATCGGGATGCGGCAGTGGCGAGCATGAAGATATCAAGCAGTGGATGGCGGAGTCGTCTCGCGACTTGAGAGGAAGGGCTCCGCCTTTGCCAGAGTTGAAACCATTTCCGATTGTGTCGTATGAGGGAATGCAGGGCTCAGATCCATTTAGCGACACGCGCCTTGAGCCAGAGAAAAAAGAGGGCTCAGGGGTAAATATGCCGGATTTCAATCGCCCGAAGGAGCAGTTAGAGAGTTATCCGCTGGAGTCTCTTAGCTATGTGGGTATTGTCAGCAAGGGAAAAAGCAAATCAAGGCATGGCTTGATTTTGGCTGATGGTGTCGTATTTCCTGTTGGGGTAGGCAATTACCTTGGGCAAAATTACGGTCGGATTATTGCTATTACGGATAACGAAATTATCTTAAAGGAAATTTTGCAAGATCCGAGCGGTCAAACTGCCGAATGGGTCGAGCGAGAGGCAACCCTGTTGTTGCAGGAAAGGTTGCAGGAGAAGGAGGTTAAGAAATGAAAATAGCCCAGATGGTTTGCTGCCTCGTGGCTTTAATGGGAGCCGTGTTGAATGTATCGGCACAAGTGGCCGGAGTTTCAGGTGTTGTTAAACAAAATACAATTGAGACTGTAACGGTTAATAGGATTGGGGGGGGCACGATTATAAAGGTCGGACTAAAGCAGGTATTAGATGTATTGCCATCTAATTTTAGCATTGCAAATCCGGCAAGAATTGTTTTTGACTTTCCTGCTACAGCGAATGGCTTGGGTTTTAGTAGCAAAAATATTAATGATATTGGCTTGCGTAGTGTAAATGCGGTTGAGGCTGATGGGCGTACCCGTCTTGTATTAAATCTGGAAAAAGCAAGTCGTTTTGAGACCCGCGCTGAAGGAGCTGAATTTTTTATCAACTTGATCGATGACAGTAGTAAGAATACGGCAGGATTAGCTACAGCGCCGACGCAAAGTTTTGCTGCTATGGCTCAGTCGGATGTGAATAGCATACGAGATATACAGTTTCGTCGTGCCAAGGATGGTGCGGGTGTGGTTATGGTTGAATTGTCGTCGCCAGATGCGGGTATTGATGTCAAGCAAAAAGGGAGTGCTGTGTTGGTGGCGTTTAAAAAATCGCGCTTGCCAGATAATTTACGCCGCAATCTGGATGTGACGGATTTTTCTACGCCAATAATGTCAGTCAATGCTAAGGCCACAGGTGATGATGTTGTCCTGGAAATAGTGCCAAAGGGTTTGTGGGAGCATGTTGCATTTCAAAGTGACAACCAGTTTATTGTTGAGGTGAGACCCGTTAAGGAGGATCCAAACAAGCTTTTTCAGGGGTCTAAGGCAGGATTTCAGGGTGAGTTGATTTCATTAAACTTCCAGAATATTCCACTACGAGAGTTGCTGCACGTATTTGCGGACATTACAAGTTTCAATATTGTGGTAAGCGATACCGTTGCAGGTAATGTTTCTTTGCGCCTTAATGATGTCCCTTGGGATCAAGCGCTTGAAATCGTATTGCAACAAAAATCACTTGCCATGCGCAAGAACGGCAATGTGATTTGGATCGCTCCGGCGGATGAGTTGGCAGCAAAGGAAAAGGCAACGCTTGAATCCAAGCAACAAATTGCTGATTTGGAGCCGTTGCGCACAGAAAAATTTGTCCTTAACTATCATCAAGCAGAAGAGCTTAAATCGATGATCGCTGGCGTCGCAGGGGCGGATGCAGAAAAGTCAGCCCAAGGGTCCTTTTTATCCAGTCGTGGTACTGCGGCTGTGGATAAGCGTACAAATACGCTATTTATCACGGATGTCCCCTCTGCGATGGATCGAGTGAGAGACTTGATTGCAGCGCTAGATCGTCCCGCTCGGCAGGTTTTGATTGAAGCCAGAATTGTGGAAGCCGAGGATAGCTTTAGTTCATCAATCGGAACCCGCCTCGGTACTACTGATCGTCGAGGTGGGGTGATCGGGCATAGAGTTCTTGGAAGTGGTGATATACGCTATGCCATCGGTAACAATTTTGCGCATGGTGCAGACAACACTAACCAAGCTGCGATTGGTTCTGACTTGCATGTGCTGACGGATGGCACAAGCGTCAACTTGCCAGCAAGCGCCCTAGGGGGCTCGCCACCGGGAACTTTCAGCTTGTCTTTATTTGATAGATCTAAGACCATGTTTCTGAATCTGGAGTTGTCTGCGCTGGAATTTGATGGGCGCGGGAAGGTCATTTCGAGCCCCCGAGTCGTCACGGCAGACAAGGTAAAGGCAGTCATTAAGCATGGTACCGAAATACCCTATCTGACAGCATCTTCTTCTGGGGCGACGACAGTTCAATATCGGCAAGCTGTATTGATGCTCGAAGCTACGCCGGTTATAACACCTGACGATAAGGTGAGAATGGTGCTGACAATTACCAAGGACTCGCCAAATACAAAGATATCTACTAATTATGGTATCGCGATTGACAAGAAGGAAGTGACAACCGAGGTCATGGTTGAAAATGGAGGAACCCTCGTGATTGGCGGTATTTTCACGCAGGGTATCAGCAATAGTGCATCACGAATCCCATTTTTAGGCGACCTTCCCTACGTGGGATTTTTATTCAAACAGCAAACTAAAGAAGATAAGCGTAGTGAATTGCTTGTTTTCATAACACCAAAGATTATTAATAATCAACTCGTGTTGCAGTAGGCTGAAATTGAGCAGGAGA
>CAZYMK010000231.1:0-5222 GCA_964648885.1 uncultured Geobacter sp.
ATGATGAACGGCACTGCCTTGACCCCCAGAAAGGCCCCCAGCATGGCCAGCAGCTTGGCATCACCGCCACCCATTCCTTCCCGTCCAGTCAGCCAGAGATAGCCATAGAAGACCAGGGCCAGACTGCCCCAGCCGACCACCGCCCCCAACAACGACGAGATCCAGCCGGGCTCCGGCAGAAAGAAGGAGGCCAGAAACCCGATGCCAATGCCGGGCAGAGAGATTTCATCTGGAATGATCTGGTGATCAAGATCAATAAAGGTGATCACCACCAGCGCCGCAACCAGGGCAAAGTAAATCAGGTAGGAAAGCGATGGACCAAAACGGAGGAATACAAGCAGACTGAGCAGTGCGGTTAAAAACTCGACCAGCGGATAACGGATGCTGTAGGAAGCGCCGCAGGAGCGGCAGCGGCCCCGCAACAGGAACCAGCTGATTACCGGCAGGTTATCAAACCAGGCAACGGGGGTACTGCAGGCCATGCAGCGCGAACGGGGTGTTATGATGGATTGATCAAGGGGAAGCCGATAGATGCAGACATTCAGAAACGAGCCGGTAACCGCCCCCAGCAGAAAGGCAAAACAGGCCATGATCTGAAAAGGCACCTTGTTATTCCTCGCCGAATCCGTCTTTGATCAGGGTGCCGATGGTCTGCATCGCCTCTTCCTCATCAGCCCCTTCCACGGTCAGCCGCACCATGGTTCCTTTTGAAGCTGCCAGCATCATGATCCCCATGATACTTTTGCCATTTACCTCAATTGACTCACGGGCCAGCTTGACCTCTGACTGAAACTTGCCGGCGGTCTTGACGAACAGGGCCGAGGCCCGGGCATGCAGCCCCAGTTTATTCACGATTTGAAATTCCTGCTGTTGCATGGAAGCACCTGTTATTTCAGAAATTCTCCAGCTACAATCACACTCTCACGACCACAGCGCATCAGCGAGGCGCACAGTTCCTCAAACCCCATCCGCTCGCGACGACTGAAATACTCCACCATCATCGGCAGGTTGACGCCGGTAACTACCTCAACCTTCCCATCCTGCAGAAACGAAATAGCCGCATTGGAAGGGGTGCCACCGAACATGTCGGTCAGAATAATGGCACCGTCCTGACCAACCCGTTCCAGTGCTTCTCCAATCCGGGCCACCAGACCATCTGCCGGATCATCGGCATGCAGCTCGACCGCTTCAGTCAATTCGGTGGAACCGGTGATCATCCTAACAGCGGCAACCAGCGCGGTGGCAAGCCCGGCATGGGTAACAACAACAAGTCCTGTCATGGGTTAGATTCCCTTCTCACTATCACGATGGCTGACACGCACCATGGCCCCCATTTCCTCAATGCGACCAGCAATGGCCTGACTGACGGCAACGGAACGGTGCCGACCGCCGGTGCAGCCGATTGCCAGGGTCAGGTAGCTTTTGCCTTCACGCTGGTAGGCCGGCAGCAGCATCTCCAGTAACGGATAGAGGCGGTCCAGAAAAGCAACGGTTTCCTGTCGGCCCAGCACAAAATCCCTCACCGGGGCCTCAAGGCCACTGTGGGGGCGCAACTCCGGAATAAAATGGGGGTTGGGCAGGAAACGCACATCAAAGACCAGATTTGCTTCCAGCGGCACACCGTAGCGAAAGCCGAAGGAGACTACCTCAACCGTAAACCGGCTGCTGCCCTGCTCGCCGCGCACGGTTCTGAGTACCTGTTCTTTCAGCTGATGCACGTTAAATTCGGAGGTATCCATGATCAGGGTGGCGTTCTGGCGCAGGATGGCCAGCCGCTCACGCTCGATCCTGATCCCCTCCGGCACGCTGCACTGCTCATCGACCGGATGCCGCCGCCGGGTCTCTGAAAAACGCCGGATCAAGACCTCATCGGAGGCATCAAGAAAGAGTACTTCAAGGTCATGGCCGCTGCTGCGCAACTCGCGGAACGAGTCGATAATCCCGCTGGAGAGCTCCCTGCCACGGATGTCGGTTACCAGCACGATACCACGGAAGCTTTCGCCTGATTTTTCAATCAGATCAACAAACTGGCGAAACAGACGTACCGGCAGGTTGTCGATGCAGTAGAACCCTTCATCCTCCAAGGCCCGTACCGCTGTTGATTTGCCGGAGCCGGACATGCCGGTGATCACCACGATCCGCATCGCTTACTCCACTTCATTTCCCAGGTTTCTGACTTCCATCAGATCCAGCTGCTGCTGCTGAAAACTACGGGCAGAATGGTACCCCATCCCTTTGAGCAGGAAGTTACGGGCCGCCACTTCAATGATCGCCCCCAGGTTGCGTCCTGGCCGAACCGGAACAATCAGGTGCGGCAAATCAACCCCCAGGATGGTCACAGCCCGATCATCAATCCCCAGACGGTCATATTCATGATCCGGATCCCAATCAACCAGCTCCAGCACCATATCCACAATCTTTTTTTCACGGATGGAGGAGACTCCGTACAGGTCCTTGATATTGATGATCCCCAGACCGCGAATCTCCATCAGGTGCTGGATCTGCCGTACCGGCTGCCCCACCAGCGAGGCAGGCACTTTTTTGCGGATAAAGACCATGTCATCCGCCACCAGCCGATGTCCCCGTATTACCAGCTCCAGAGCACACTCACTCTTGCCGATACCGCTCTTGCCGGTTAACAGCACTCCTACTCCCAGCACATCAACCAGCACACCGTGCAGATGGGTGGTGGGCAGCAGTTGTTCCTCCAGAAATCTGGTGATCAGCGAAATGAAGGTGGAAGACTGATGGGGAGATTGCAGCACCGGAATCCCCTGTGCATCGGCAGTCCGTAAAAACGGCTCAGGCGGTCTCAGCCCGGTGGTAACAATGAAACAGCTGATCGGAAAGGCACAGATAGCCTGCGCATTATCCTGCAGCTGATCATCGCTCAGTTGCACCAGGTACGATATCTCGGTATTGCCCAAGATCTGAATCCTGGAGGGATGCAGGTGTTTGGTGTAACCGGTCAGGGCCAGGCCGGGCTTCTGGATCCGTGAGGAGCTGATACGGTGATCAAGACCCGCAGCACCGGTCAGCAGACGCAGATCCAGGCCGTATTCCTGATCATCCAGCAGGTCTTGTATGGAGAGGGTAATGGTGTCCACGCTGCGTCGCAGAAGAAGGGGGAGCTGCACAGGGCAGCTCCCCACTGCCGGTTAGCCCCGCTGGGGCTCAATCAGACCGAAGTTGCCGTCTTTACGACGGTACAGGACATTTATCTCACCGGAGACCGCATCGGTAAAGACCAGGAAGTCTTTGTGCAGCAGATCCATCTGCATCACTGCCTCTTCCACAGCCATCGGTTTTGCTGTTTGTGTTTTGGTGGTAATGACCATCGGCTCAGGGTTGGTTTCCATGCTTTCGGCATGGAACACCTTCCGGGACAGCTTGCGACCTGCATCCTCGTTGCCCGGCTTGTGGTTCTTCAGCTTGTCCTTGTAACGCTTCAGCTGACGCTCGATCTTGTCAAGCACCGCATCAATCGCAGCATACATGTCGTTGGTGGCTTCCGAGGCCTTGGTGGTGATCCCGCGACCGGAGATGACGATCTCCACAATGTGACGAATCTTCTCTACGGTGAAATAAACCTGGGCCGCAATAGGCTCATCCAGATATTTACCGGCCACCTTCTCAAGTTTTTCTTCGGCGTAGGTTTTCAGGGCCTCGCTTTGCTCCATATGCCGAAAGGTTGTGCTTACTTGCATGTCAATCTCCTCCTTCGTGTGTGGTACTGCAGAATTAAGTATATCAGAAATGTCGCCGCCGGTCAGACGACGATCCGATACGCATCATTTCACGGTACTTGGTGACCGTGCGCCGGGCAATGTTGACGGTGGCATCCGACAGCATCTCGGCAATCTTCTGGTCTGACAACGGCTTGGCAGGGTTTTCCTTGTCAATAATCTCTCTGATCCTGCTCTTGACGCTCTCTGATGAGACATCTTCACCCCCACCGGAGGTGGAAAGACCGCTGTTAAAAAAGTATTTCAGCTCATACAGCCCCTGGGGTGTCTGCATGTACTTGTTGGTGGTGACCCGACTGATGGTTGATTCGTGCATGCCGATATCCTCGGCAACCTCTCGCAGCACCAACGGTCGCAACCCCTCGACACCGCGCTCAAGGAACTCGCGCTGAAACTTGACGATACTTTTCGCCACCCTGAAGATGGTGCGCTGACGCTGCTGGATACTTTTGATCAGCCACTGGGCCGCCCGCATCTTGTCGCTGACATACTCGTCAGCCTTGGCATCCAGGGAACCGCCGGAACGGGCATCCAGATAAAAGGAAGAAAGCCGCAGGTTGGGCAGCCCCTCTTCATTCAGCATCACTACGTAGTCATCCCCCACCTTGTGCACAAAGATATCAGGGGAGATGTAGTGTACCTCATCACTACTGAACAGCCGACCCGGTTTGGGATCAAACCCGGAGATCACCCGGATGGCAGCCATCACCTGTTCAGGATCAACCTTGAGGCTGCGGGCAATCGGCTTGTAGTTGCGATGCTCCAGCTCCGGCAGATGCTTGAGCAGAATCGCCTCAACCACGCTGTCGGTCATACCCAGGCTGCGTGCCTGGATCAGCAGACACTCCTGCAGTGTACGGGCGCCGACACCGCTGGGGTCAAACTCCTGAATCCGCTGCAGCATGGTTTCAATAAACGGTTCTGCCAGCTCACACTGCCGGGCTATATCAGCCACGGTTGCACAAAAATAGCCGTCATCATCGATATTACCGATGATCTCTTCACCAGCACGCAGTTCGTCATCAGTATAGCGGCCCATCTGCAGCTGCCAGTGCAGGTGGTCGTACAAGGTCCCCTTGCGGGTCAGCAGGTTCTCAAAGGAGAGTTTGTCGTCGTCGTCACCGGGCTGCTGCTCACCGGAGCTGTAGTTGTAGCCGTCAAGGTAGCTATCCCAGTCGCGCAGGGTTTCTTCACCGGCAGACACCTCATCAAACGATTCTGCTGCAGGTGCATCGTTTTCCGGAAACTCGGCCTCGGTTTTTTCCAGCAGCGTCTCAGCCTCGCGGGGGCCGTCCGACTCCTGCAGTTCTTCAAGGATCGGGTTTTCCTCAAGTTCCTGCCGGACGACCTCCTGCAGTTCAATACGGGTCATCTGGAGCAGCTTGATGGCCTGCTGCAACTGGGGCGTCATCACCAGCTGCTGCGTCATCTTCAGTTGTTGGCGCATCTCCATCGCCATACCTGCTCACCTCACCG
>CAZYMK010000232.1:0-5191 GCA_964648885.1 uncultured Geobacter sp.
GTGGATGAAATCTTCTTGCTATGGGGATAGCGTGCCAGCAGACGCAGGTTTTCAACCGCACGCCCCAGCCATGATCGCCCCCGACGGTCAGTGCGGTATCTGGCATGCAGGGAAAACGGCAGGTCAATACTGGCACTGATGGAAACCCGATGATGATCAAACAGGTCGTACAGTTTGTGAAAGTTGAACAGATTGGTTTTGAGATGGGGGGCTGATTTGCGGTAGCCCAGGGCATTCAACCCATCAAAGTGATCCAGATAGTGGCGGTTGATGGTGACGAACAGTTGTTCCAGCACCTGTGGAGGCAGGGTCGTTACCTCGCCGCCATGCAGCGAGACATTAAACGGCAGAACACCGGCATCCAGAAACTTCTGCAATGCCTGCTGCAAGGTGGCTACTGCCCTGCCTGCATCCAGTTTCAGGGTTGCTTGATCAGTCTGGCCGCCCAGGTAACAGTAACGGCAGGAGAGGTTGCAGCAGAGGGTGGGCACATACAACAGATGGATATGCCGGGAAAACTGCCGGACAGGCCGACTATGCTCAACCAATGAATTCAGGAGTTACTCCCTGCAGCCGCGCCAGAATTTTCTCAACGGCCTTGTCAAACTTGGCCTTTTTGTTGGCCTTGACCTTGAACTCCTTGCGGGCATTGGTGGGAAACCGTTCGGCTTCGATGAGCACCCGCTTGCCACGTTCAGAGAGCAGAGTCAGCACCTGGCGATGACGATCAACCTGCGCCTTGCTAACCGTGCTGTAGTAAATGATCACTTCCCCCACAATCAGGTAACGGGGGGCGATGATCAGGGTCTTGCGGATACCCTTGCGAACCAGATGGATTATGATCCCCACCGGCAACAGCATCCCCCAGGCATACCAGGGTCCGAACTGCATGATGGCGATAAAGGTAATGATGAAGCTGGTGATCAGTAGCCCGATGATACCGGCATTACTGCTCCCCTCGCTGTTATATTTGAATGCCGCCGGCCCTTTCTGTTCCATAACAGTAAGAGTAACGCGACTTATTCCACATGGCAAGTTACTGTTTGCAATTCGCAACTCCCCCGTTATTCTGGTATAAAGCTGGTGAATCCGATTAAAGGAACCGCCATGCCCAAACTGCCCACCGGCCTGCAGGCCCTCAACCTCACCCAGTTTCTGGGTGCCATGAATGACAATATCCTCAAGCTGCTGATCATCTTTTCACTGATCCAGCTTCAGGGTCCGGAGAAGGCCGGGATCGTGACGGCCAGCGTCGGCGCCGCTTTTGCCCTGCCGTTTCTGTTATTTTCTGCCCCGGCTGGCTGTCTGGCTGACCGCTACAGCAAGAGTGCCGTCAGCGTCGGCGTAAAAGTAATGGAGGTGGTGGTTACGACACTGGCGGTGGTGCTGTTTGCCCTGCAGCAGACATGGGGGCTTTACCTGCTGATGTTTCTGATGTCGGCCCAGAGCGCGCTGTTTTCTCCAAGCAAATACGGTATCATACCAGAATTGGTACCTCAGGAAGAGCTCTCCCGGGCCAATGGCATCATTGAGGCCTTTACCTTTTTTGCCATTATTATCGGCACCATCCTGGGGCCGATGCTGACTCAGGCCATGCCGGGGCGTTTCTGGCTGGCGGCCTGTTGTTGTCTGATTATTGCGGTCATCGGCCTTTGTGCAGCGCTACGTCTGCCCAGGCTGGCAGCGGTTGCACCGGAGCGGCCGATCCGTTTCTTTCCGGCCGAGATTCTCCGTACCTTGCGGCTGGTCTGCCATGACCGCTGGTTGATGACCGCTCTTGTTGGTCTGGCCTGGTTCTGGCTGTTGGGGGCCTTTGCCCAGTTGAACCTGATCGGTTACGGTATCCAGCGGCTGGGTTTCAGCGGGGCACAGAGCGGCTATCTCTTTCTGGCCTCAGCCTTTGGCATTGCCGTCGGCTCACTGCTGGCAGCCCGGATGTCGGGTAGCGGGGTTTCATTGGGGATCGCGGTGCTGGGGGCATTTGGCCTGACAACGGCATCGGTGCTGCTGCAGCTGGTGCCGGGCGGCCTGCTGCCGGTAATTGCGGTGATCCTGCTGTATGGCATCAGTGCCGGACTGTTTTCCCTGCCACTGCAGACTTTTATCCAGCTGCGGGCCGAGCCCGATATCAGGGGGGAGGTCTTGGCCGCCTCAAGCTTTGTGAACTGGATCGGTATCCTGATCGCCTCAGGGCTTACTTTTCTGTTCAGCGGCCCTTTGCAGTTGACCGCTGCACAGGGCTTCAGCCTGATGGGCATACTGAACCTGCTGGTGGTCATACTGGGGATCTGGTACCTGCCGGAGTTGTGGCGCTACTTTCGGGAGATCCTGGCGAAATAGCCTGGTCAGTGTGTGTGTCCCTTGTCAGCGGTCATGCCGCCGGTAACCACAAACCCCATGGCCCGGTGGGGAGTCATGTTGATCGGCTTGACTGCCGAGCGTGGCACGATCACGGTGTAGCCGCCGATCTGGTAGCTGAGCGGCAGGTAGACGGCTATCTCCCCTTCTTCGCCGATCCCGGCCGGAAGGTTGCTGAAGTCGCTGCGTGTGACAAAGCCGATCATGCGCAGTGTATTGCCGCCAAATTCAAGCTCCATGCTGACCACCTGGCTGAATTGGGAGTCACGCTGTTTGGCAAAAAAGCCGATGAAGTCCTTGAGCGAGCCATACAGGGTCTTGACCAGCGGGATATGATCGACCAGCTGATCACCCAGTTCCAGCAGTCGCCGCACCAGAAAGGCGTTGAGGGCCAGGCCGAACAGAAAAGTCACCAGCAGGCCGGTCAAAAGCCCCATGCCGGGGAGGTACCAGCCCTCCGGCAACAAAAACCTCAGTAGCCCGCCCAGTACGGTCTCTGCCGAGCGCACCAGCCAGAAGAGTATATAGATGGTCAAAAGAGACGGCAGCATGGCTACCAGCCCTCGAAACATGATCCTGCCGAACCGATTCATAGCATTCCCCCTCACTGTTTATCATTTGAAGACGCCAGACCGCATGAGCATTATACTATACTGCCTAAAACGTAAAATGGTGTAAGTATCTTGAAATAATTTGGCTGCCTGCCTGATTTCCTTCGGTGTTTTGGAGCGCTGCAGGCGCGGGAGAGACTTTCCCGACATTGAATAGGGCAAGCTGTATTTGAAGGAGCTGAAGAAGCGGTGGTGTCGGCGCTTAGTTGACACAGTCCACAGATTTTAATACAAGATCAGCAGGTTAGCCTTTTTTACGATAGTGCAGTTAATGGCAGTTATGACAACTGCTTGAACAGCTTATGCCAATGATATATGGACATCACCAGATGATATGCATGACGGGTAAAAAGGAATACACCATGAGGCGTTACGTAGCATTCATGCTGCTTTATCTGCTTACTGCCTGTGTAACCGGTTGCTCAGGCTTGCAGAACTGGAAATACCTGCCAGAGTCAAAAGCTGATGAACGCCCGGTGTACATAGTAAATCATGGATGGCATACCGGCATTGTCATTGCCAGAGAGGATTTGATCGACAAATTCGGTTTCCTGAATGAATTTCTGCGTGAATATCCTTTCTACGAATTTGGCTGGGGAGAGGAAGCTTTTTACCAGGCAGAAAAAATAACTGCCGGTCTTGCGCTTAAGGCATTATTTTTGAAAAATCCTTCAGTTATGCATGTTGTTGGCGTACCGAAACCGCCTGATCTTTTTTTCGCAAACAGTGACGTTGTGCAGCTTCATCTTTCAAAAACCGGAACAGGTCATCTCGTTAGATCAATTTTTGAAAGCTTTAAAACCGGGCCTGATAATCGGCCCGTTGCCTTAAAAAAAGGCCTCTATGGCAACAGCTTTTTTTTCAAGGCACATGGCTCTTATTTCATCACCAATACCTGCAATGCATGGACTGCAGAGATGCTCGAGAACGGTGGAGTCCCTGTGGATGCTGTACTGACGCTCCGTGCCGGCAGCGTTATGAACCAAGTAAGAGCTGCAAAAAAACGCTATGTCTGCTGCCCCCGTTAACGATTATTCACGCACTCATCACGCACTGTCGGACACGTATGAGGGGTGACAACCATGAGTCTGAGCACACGCAGCAAAACAAAGCTGATTAAGACCCAAAACAGCTTGTAGTACTTGCCAGTTCAAGCTAATCTTAATGCGCAAAGATTATGCGCATAAGGAGTACAGCATGCAGACAACATTTTATGACACCAGCGCACCTAAAAAGCCTACCAATGTCAGTATTAATCGTGATCTGCTCCAGCAGGCAAAAAATCACCAGATTAACCTTTCACAGGCGCTGGAATTACGACTGGAAGAGCTTCTGCGTGAGCAGAGACAGCAGCAATGGCTGCAGGAAAATCAGGAAGCGGTTGAGGCCTACAACCAGCGCGTTGAGGCTAACGGTGTCTTCAGTGATGGCGTAAGGCGGTTCTGATGGCACAGTTTGATCTCTACATCAACCCCAATCCTGAAACCAGTCAGTCAATTCCTTTTCTACTGGATCTGCAGGCGGACTTTTTGAGCAATCTGGCAACACGGGTAGTTGTGCCGCTCTATACAACAGCGGCTTTTGGCAAGGCGGCAACGCACCTGAACCCCGGCTTTTCCATCCAGCAAGAAACCGTGGTGTTGTCAACGGCAGAACTGGCCGGTGTTGCAATCAGCAGCCTGGGCGACAGGGTTGGTTCCCTCAAAGAACATCGCCAGGAGATCATTGCTGCCCTTGATTTTCTGTTCACCGGTTTTTGACAGCCTGCAATGAGCACAACCATGAAAATACTGATGGTTGCTACTATTCTTGCAATTTGTCTTACCTCGCAACCATCAGCTGTGCAAGCTGACCAGGTCCCCAACGAGAGCCAATGCCGTCAGGCAATCAATGCCGGGCTGGAACAGCTTAAACATATCCCGCCTGACATTACTCAGCGCGATGACGAGGCACGAAAAAAACTGCTTGCTGATATGGAGCGGCTGATAGAATCAAACCGCCGACAGGGTATCAGTGAATGCCAGACCTGGTCAGATATGATGAAGAAGGCATTTAATCAGTAGGCTTGGGTGATTCTTTGGCATGTATTACGGGCGTGAAGAACCATGCAAGCACAGATCCCGTCACTACCGGGACACCTGGACCCGGCTGCCCCCCTGGAACGTGCTCAGCTTATGCGGATCAGAAATCCATGGGACCAGGATGTTCCCCACATACGGGCC
>CAZYMK010000233.1:0-5190 GCA_964648885.1 uncultured Geobacter sp.
TTGTCAGGCCCGATCCATGACAAAGGGGTGCTGATCCTGACCGGCTACCTGGGGGGGATGTTTGCCCACAGTCGGCCCTTGTCACTGTCTGCCTCGATCTGCTTTGAGCAGAACTATGAAGGGGTTGAGGGGGACAGCGCTTCGTCCACCGAGCTGTATGCCCTGCTCTCGGCCCTTTCTGTCCTGCCGCTCCGTCAGGGCATTGCCGTAACCGGCAGCGTCAACCAGCGGGGTAAAATTCAGCCGATTGGTGGTGTCAACCACAAGATAGAAGGGTTCTACGCCGTCTGCAAGGTCAAGGGACTGACCGGTGAGCAAGGGGTGCTGATACCCAAGAGTAATGAGCGGCACCTGATGCTGAAAGAGGAAGTCGTGGAGGCGATCGCCGCTGGCCGCTTCCATGTCTGGAGCATTGAAACGATTGAACAGGGTATTGAGCTGCTGACCGGTGTACCGGCAGGGCAGGCTGATAAAAACGGCAGATTCCGCAAAGGCACCGTATTCTACGCAGTGGATCAGGCGCTCAAAAAAATGCACGACCGGATGCATGCTGAAGAAGATGACAAGGGCAAGAAGACGACCCGCAAGAAAACAGTTGCTCCCGGACGGAGAAAAAAGACTGCTGCCGGAGTCAAGGAGGGATAAAATGGGGATTTCGTGGCGTGAAGAGCTTTCGTTGGGAGTGGATCAGATTGACAATCAGCATAAAGAACTGCTGGCACGTTTTGATATGCTGCTGACGGCCTGCAAGCAGGGTAAGGGAGGAGATGAGGTGCTGTATCTGCTGAACTTCCTTGATGAGTATGTGGTTGTCCACTTTGGTGATGAAGAAAAATTGCAGAAGCAGAGCCGCTTCCCTGACTACGAATCACACCGCCTAGAGCATCAGTCGTTTATCGACAAGCTGGCTGATTTGAAGAAACGGATCGCTGACGAGGGGGTCCAGATCGATCTGGTGCTGGATACGAACAAGCTGCTGCTGGACTGGCTGATCCGGCATATCTCGATCAGAGACAAGGCAGTGGGAAAACATCTGCGCGGTTCCTGATGCTACCACCCTGTATGGCTGCAGATATAACATGAGACGGCCCGTCGATGAACCATCGGCGGGCCGTCTCATGTTTGAGCGCAGGGTGAAGCTGCCGGGAGCGGCTAGTTACAGTCCTCACGCCACAAGCACTCTTCCTGCCCGCACAGGTCGACTTTACCGGTGCCATAGCAGGGATCGTTTCCCTCAGCCAGTTGAATCTGCTGGATCAGTTCGGCCTTACGCAGTTTGCCGGTCTTGATTCCTTTGTCTGTTGCAATCTTTTTGACGTCGTCCAGTTTCATGGTATGCCTCCCTCGCTGCTGTTTCTCGAAAAAAATAATATCCAGTATACATGCTTTCAGTAATTGGTCAAACCGGTGGTAAAAAAATACCGCCGGAATGTTCCGGCGGTATGCCAGCGATGCAAAAAAATGGTTACAGTGTGATTCCGGCCAGTTTGAACAGAGCTTCCTTGTATTTTTCTCCGGTCTTGCGCACGATCTCTTCCGGTAGCGGCGGTGCCGGGGCGGTCTTGCCCCAGTCCAAGGTCTCCAGGTAGTCCCGCAGGAACTGCTTGTCAAAACTGGGCTGCGGGCCGCCTGGCCGGTAGAGGTCTTTAGGCCAGAAGCGGCTTGAATCAGGGGTCAGACACTCGTCGATGATGATTAGCTTGCCTTCGTACAGACCAAATTCAAACTTGGTGTCGGCGATGATGATTCCCTTCTGGTCGGCAATGTCACGGGCGCGGCAGTAGATCTTGATGGTGGCCTCGCGGGCAGCTTCAGCCAGTTCCTTGCCGCAGATGTTGACCATCTCGTCAAAACTGATGTTCTCATCATGGCTGCCCAGGTCGGCCTTGGTGGAAGGGGTGAAGATCGGTTCAGCCAGCCGGTCTGACTCTTTCAGTCCCTCCGGCAGCTTGATGCCGCAAATAGAGCCGGTAGACTTGTAGTCCTTCCAGCCGGAACCGGAGACATAGCCCCGCACAATGCACTCGGCTGCCAGCGGTTGCGCCTTCTTGACCAGCATTGAGCGCCCTTCCAGCACCTCGGCATAAGGGCGGCAAACAGCCGGATAATCGGCGGTATTCGTGGAGATGATATGGTTGGGGATGATGTCTTCCATCTGGCTGAACCAGAAGGTGGAAATCTGGGTCAGGACTTTCCCCTTGTCCGGGATCGGCTCGTCCATGATTACGTCAAAGGCCGATATCCGGTCGGACGTGACCATCAGCAGGGCATCGCCCAGGTCGTAAATGTCCCGCACCTTGCCGCGGTTGACCAGTTTAAGGCTTGGAAAATCAGTTTGTTTGACAGGCTGTGACATGGCAGGGCTCCTTGATGTTTATTGATTTGCGGCAGTAAAGGCCGGGCTGATCTCGATTTTTGCCTTGCCGCGCAGCTCTTTCAACCAGCTGAGTAAGGCTTCTTCCTGTTTGGCAGGCACCAGACGCTGCTTGATCTCGTCCTTGCGTGCCGCAAAGTCGCTTTGCGGAGCGGCAATACGCTGCTTGAGCCGTACGGCGAACCAACGGTTCCCCACCAGCATCGGCTCGGTCAGGGCCGGGGTGGCGCTGCTCAACTCAAAGACCTTTTCCATCAGTGGTTGTGAGGTGCCGATACCGGGCAACTCCCCCTTGGCAGTATAGCCGAAGACAGGGCTGTTCTGCAGCTTCAGTCCGGCACCGCCAGTTGCCAGTGCCTTCTGGGCGTCGACAGCCTTCTGTTTGGCCAGCTCTGCCGCCTTGGCCAGTCGCAGCTGCTGTTCAACCGCAGGGCGGACCTGGGCGAGCGGCGGCAGTTCAGCCGCCTTTTTCTCAGTTATCTTAAAGATGTAGATCCCTTTCGGAGTTTCGATCGGTCCACCCAGTTCTCCTTGTTTCAGCTCAAAGGCCTTTTTCAGCAGAACGGTTTCACCGGCCAGGGCTGCAGGTGGTGCTGCTGCAGTGAACAGGCCGGTAGTTTGTGTCTTGGCCCCCAGCTTGCCGGCCACCAGTCCAAGGTCGCCTGATTTGATGTTCTGGAACAGGGTGTCGGCTGCCTTTTCATACAGGGCCTTGGCTGCTTTCTGACGGAGCGCATCTGCCTTGACCCGCTCCTTGACCTGCTCAAACGGCAGCGGGGCGTTGTCCTTGTCAATGTAGCGATCAAGATTTTTGCGATAGAACGACTCTGCTTCGTCCGGTGCCAGCTGTTGGCCTGGTGCCGGCTCAGAATGGCCCAGCAGGAACCAGGAAAGGGCCACCTTCTCAGGGGTCTTGAATTTTTCAGCATGCTTGGTCAGGTAGTCCTGCAGTTCAGCGTCGGTCAGCTTGACCTCAGCGGCAACCTCGGCTGCACTGAACGAGACATACAGCAGTTCCAGACGATCCTGTTCCTTATGAAACTGCTTCAGTATCTCTTCGTCGCTGACGGTCGCCTTGTCCATAACGGTCTTGCGGGTCTTTTCCAACAGCAGATCCCGCTGTTTTGATTCTTCAAAAGCCTCAGGTGTGATCCGGTTCATCTTGAGGGCCTGTTGGTACAGACCAAAATCAAAGCTGCCGTTCTGCTGAAAAGTCGGCATAGCGGCGATGGCTGCGGTTGTTTCATCTTTACTGACTGAGACCCCCTGACTTTTTGCTGCCTTAAGCATCAGGGTGCTGTCGATCAGGCGGTCGAGGGTCTGCTGCTTCAGGTTCAGTTGCTTTTCAAGTTCAGGGGTAAAGGCGCTGCCAAAAATCTGGCGGTAGGTGTCGGCCATGTTTTGATAGGCGTTTTGATAGGCATCGTAGGAAATGGTGGTGCGGTCAACTTTGGCAACGTAGCCGGCCGACCTGCCGATCCCCTCTTCGCCCTTGCCCCAGACCAGGAAAATGGTGCCGATAAACGAGAGTACTATCAACGCAAAAACAAATTTAATAATAAAGGATTCTTTTTTCTTACGTATCAGATCCAGCATCTGGTAAAGCTCCTTGGCTGTTGTTTTAACGGAATTATTAAAGCAAAAATCTTACACCAGCACGCTATGCAAAAGCAAGCGGTGATTCCCGGCTACCGTTTACAGTTGGTTGTATCCGTGCTATGTTACACAACTTATCCAGCATGTCGGGCAGACACTCAGGGGGGCAATGGAATTGATTTTTTCCCATACCAATGAAGAAGTAGATCGGCTGATTGATCGGTTGCTGGCCGCAACGGGCGGGATCACTCATCCGCATCTGGTGCGCGAGTTGGTTATTTCCTCGCTTAAGGTTGGGCAGGAGACCACCTATATTCCTGATCTTAAGCTGATCAACCGCACCCTGCGTGAAATGCGGTATACTACCCGGGTCTTTGCCCCGTACCGGGACCGCAAAAAGGTGACCATCTTTGGTTCTGCCCGGACCCAGCCGTCAGAGCCGATCTATCAAAAGTGTGTCCGTTTCAGCCGGCTGCTGGCAGAACAGGGGTGGATGGCCATCACCGGTGGCGGACCCGGCATCATGCAGGCAGGCAATGAAGGGGCCGGTAGTGATAACTCCTTTGCCGTCAACATCAAGCTACCCTTTGAGCAGGGTGCCAACCCGGTCATGCAGAACAACCCCCGTCTGGTAACCTACAAATACTTCTTTAATCGTAAAGTTGCCTTTGTCAAGGAGACCGATGCCGTGGCGGTCTTTCCCGGTGGCTTTGGTACCTTGGACGAAGCAATGGAGGTCTTTACCCTGGTGCAGACCGGCAAGACCTCGCCTAAGCCGCTGGTGCTGGTGGATGACGAAGAAGGGTTCTGGGAGCAGTTCTTTGATTTTGTCAAGGAACAGCTGCTAACCAAGGGGCTGATCTCCGGTGAAGATTTCTCTATCTTTACCATCACCAAGGATGAGGCCGAGGCAGCCGCCGTCATTGAGACCTTTTACCGCAACTACCACTCAATCCGCTTCCATGACGATCTGGCCATTGTCCGCCTGACCAGGATGCTCCAGCCTGACCAGCTGGAGGTGCTGGAGCAGGAGTTCCCTGAGCTGATCATGTCGGGCGGACGGATCAGCTGCTGCGGGCCGCTATTGTTTGAGGACGATCAGCCCGAACTGGCTCTTTTGCCCCGGATTGTCTTCCCTTTTAACCATTTTCACTACGGGCTGCTGATCGCCTTTATCAACCGTATAAACACGTTTTGACATTTAAATGGGGCTATGCTAG
>CAZYMK010000234.1:0-5167 GCA_964648885.1 uncultured Geobacter sp.
TTGACCGAGGCCGGCCTGACCAAGTCCAACGGTGAGGCCCGTCGTTCCATAGACCAGGGCGGGGTCAAGCTGAACAGCGAAAAGGTCAGCAACGTCAACCTGGAACTGACCGCAGCCGGTGAGTACATCGTCCAGATCGGCAAGCGCCGCTTTGTTCGGATCATGATTGTCTGAGCAGACCCTATGCCTTGCTGTAAAAACCCCGTGTGGCAGCTGCTGCACGGGGTTTTTACATCCGAGGTTGACCGCCCGTTGCAGCAGTGGCTATACCTGTTCAGGTTTGCGACAGACCAGCACCATCTTGTTGTGCATCTGCAACCGGGAACTGCTGATGGAGAGCACTTCAAAGCCGATTCGCTCCACAAGCTGAAGCAGCTGCTGTCGTGTGAAAATCTGTTTATGACGAAACGGGAGCGGAGAGTAGATGGATTCCAGAAAAAGCGGATTGGTCCCTGTGCTGATACGATATGACCATTCACTGATCCGGTAAAAAACGGCGTCCCGGCGCGGAGTGTCCAGAAAAAGCAGCCCGCCCGGTTTGATCAGGTTATAGGACTGCTGCAGCAGTTCAGCCGGAAAATTGACATGTTCAAGCACATCCCAAAGGGTCACCAGATCAAAATAACTGCGGTAATCCTGCTGCCAACAGCTTGCATCAACAGTCTCCCCGCGCAGATCAACGCCAAATCTCTCACGGGCAAAGGCCCGGAAAATCGCCTGCGGCTCAATACCCTGTACCAATGCACCGGATGTGGTGAGCAGATGGGCAAAAAGTCCGGCTCCGGCACCAATGTCGAGACAGTGAGTACCGGGCAGGGCTCTCCGATGTTCAACAAGCTGCAGGTTTTTACGCTGCTGCAGTTCGTTGGCCGGGAGACACGATTCAATGTAGCTTCGCGATTTTTGATCAAGTAGCGGCGTTATTTCAACAGGAGCTGCAGGCACAAGCTCATCCAGGTGGTTGATACAATGAAAGTCACAGGCTGAGCAGGCATAGACCGTCGTTTTTTTGAGGCGATACCTCGGGCTGGCGGTCTCTAACCCGCACAGCTTGCAGCGTCTGAAATCATAGAGGCGATGGTCTGATGCCAAAGGGGTATCAAAGGAGCTGACGGTAAGCATGGATCGTTGTATAGCATACCTTCCCGATTTGTGCAGCTACGCCCTGTTACTCGAAAAGAGCAAACAGCTTTGGCAGGCTGTGCCAGACAAAACAAACATGCAGCAGCTATTTTGGAGTAACCAATGCAACAGCGGATAGTAGGAGCAGAAACCGTCAGGATGCTGGAGCTGGGGCATCCCTGGATCATTGCGGACAATTTCACCAAGCGTTGGCCCAAGGGGCAAGCCGGTGATCTGGTGCAGCTGGTTGATGAGCGGGGCAAGGCGCTCGCCACGGCCCTGCTGGACCCGGCGGACCGGATTGTGGCACGGGTGCTGAGCCATCACCCGATGCAGCTTGACCGTGGTTGGATTAAAAAGAAAATGCTGTCCGCCATCAACCTGCGGGAAAGACATGCTGATCTGAGCGACACCACCGCCTATCGCCTGGTGAATGCCGAAGGGGATGGTCTGCCTGGTCTGACCGTGGATCGTTACGCAGACTATCTGATGGTGCAGCTGTACTGCGAAGGCTGGAGGCCCCACTTGAAGCTGGTGACCAGCGTCGTGCAGGAACTGCTGGAACCGGCTGGTATCTACGAAAAAGCCCGGCCCCAGAACACCCGAGAACTGGAGGCGGTCAGTGACAGCAAGAAGTATGGCAGATTGCTGGCAGGCAGCGCAGCACCGCAACGGCTGGAGGTGCAGGAAAACGGCCTGACCTTTCTGGTTGCTTTGGAAGAAGGGCTCAATACCGGGCTGTTTCTGGACCAGCGTCAAAACCGTCGTGAGCTGATGCCGCGCATGGCAGGTAAGCGTTTCCTGAACCTGTTTGCCTACACCGGCGCCTTTTCCGTGGCTGCTGCTGCAAGCGGGGCAGCCCAGGTCACTTCGGTGGATGTCTCACCCGCTTACACCGACTGGAACCGGAACAATTTCAGCGCTAACCGCCTGAATCCCAAAAAACACCGCTTTCTGGTGGGGGACTGCATGACCAAACTTGCTGAACTGACAAGCAGTAACGAGCAGTTTGACCTCATCCTGATGGACCCGCCCTCGTTCTCCACTACGGGTAAGGGACGCTTTACCACCCGTGGCGGTACCAGTGAGCTGGTGGCTGCCTGCCTGCCGCTACTGACCGATGGCGGCCTGCTGATCTGCTCTTCCAATCACCAGAAAACCGATCTGGCGGACTACCTGAAGGAGCTGCGTCGTGGCGCCCTGCAGGCCAGGGCTGAATTGCGGGTGATTGAGCAAAAAGGCCAGCCGGTTGACTTTCCCTACCCTGTGACCCTGCCTGAAGGTCGCTATCTCAAATATCTGGTCTGTGTGAAGGGTTGATTGACTTGAGTGACATTTGTGTACATAATTAAGCCCGTAAATGAGGAGGGGGTAGACCATGCGATTTTTAAGTGTTCGGGATTTAAGGAGTAAATCAGCCCAGGTTTGGGAAGAACTGCCAGAGCAGCGCGAAATGATCGTTACCAGTAATGGCCGGCCAATCGCCATACTTGCTGCGATAAATGAGTCGAATCTTGAGGAATCACTGTCTGCATTCCGCAAGGCGCGGGCAGTTGAAGCCGTCTCTTCACTCCAGCGTCGATCCGTCGCCACTGGAGCAGACGCTCTCTCCATGGACGAGATTGAGGCAGAGATTAGGGCTGTACGTACTGGACGGAAATCAGCTCAATGAAGGTTGTGCTTGATACCAATGTGCTGGTTTCGGGATTACTGTCACCGTTTGGCCCTTGTGGCGAGATTGTCAGCATGGTTTCATCCGGTGAGCTGAAGCTCTGTTTTGATGCCAGAATAGTGTTAGAATACACGGAGGTTCTTGCCCGGCCCAAGTTTCAATTCAACCAGGATAAAGTAACCACTCTCCTGGATCAGATAGAATACTGCGGTCAGACCATAGCGCCTTCACCCCTTCGCCAGCCATTGCCAGACCGTGATGATGAACCGTTTTTAGAAATTGCTCTCGCAAGCAAGGCAGTCTGCCTGATTACCGGAAACCGGATTCATTTTCCGGAAGAGTGCTGCCAAGGCATGATGATCTGTTCACCAAGCGAATTTCTCTCGTTCTACAGAAAGCAAGCAACTGCTCAAAATGACGAAACCGCTCGACAAATATACCTATCGGGTTACGTGGTCTGAAGAAGATGGCGAGTATGTGGGGCTTTGCACTGAATTTCCAAGTCTGAGCTGGCTGGCCAACAGCCAGGAGGCAGCACTCAAGGGAATCCGTAAAATGGTTTCTGAAGTGGTAGCCGATATGATTGCTAACCATGAGTCGGTGCCGGAACCGATTGCTATCCGGCAATTCAGCGGTAAATTCATGGTACGAATCCCACCTGAAGTTCATCGACATCTGGCACTTGAGGCTGCTGAAGCAGGAGTAAGCCTGAATCGGCTGGCAAGTGCCAAGTTGAGCCAAGCAGCTTGAAGTAATTCATTTTGATGTCATCTCCCCGCCTGCAACAGCAAACATATCATTCCCCCGAAGCCTGGCTACGGCAGCAGGCCCGCAGTGTCAAAGGCAGCATGCTGACGTCGATTCTGGCTGCCTTTGTCGGTGGCCTGCTGGTCATCCTGCAGGCATGGCTGTTGGCCCTGGTCTGCCAGCGAGCCGTGATTGAGGGGGTTGGGCTGGCTCCGCTGCTGCCCCTGCTTGCATGGGTGGGAGTTATTGCCCTGCTGAGCGGCCTGGCAGCTTACCTGAGCGAGCATGCGGCCATCAAGGCAGCAGCACAGGTCAGGCAACAGATCCGCACGGCCCTGTACCAGCGGTTGTTGCTGCTGCGTCCCACCGGCATGGCTGGTGAAGTGGGGCCGTTGACCGAGGTAGTCACCGCCGGGGTGGAAGGGCTTGAGGCTTACATTGCCCGCTTTCTGCCCCAGATGATACTGGCTGGTTTGTTGCCGCTGGCGGTGCTGCTGGTGGTGCTGCCGTCAGAGTGGCGTTCTTCACTGGTGCTGATCTTCTCGGCTCCGTTTATCCCGCTCTTGATGGTGCTGATCGGCAAGGGGACCGAGACCCGCAACCGTCGCCAGTTTACCCGGCTATCCCGTATGGCCGGTCATCTGCTTGATCTGGTGCAGGGGTTGCCGGATCTGAAGATCTTTGGTGCTGCCAAACGGGAGGCAGAACTGGTGGCGCAGGTGTCTGACCAGTACCGCACCGGCACCATGGCCGTGCTGCGGGTGGCCTTTCTGTCAGCCTTTACCCTGGAGTTTTTTTCAACCGTGGGCACTGCCGTGGTGGCGGTGATCATCGGATTCCGTCTGCTGGCCGGGGATCTTTCCTTGCAGGATGGCCTGTTTGTACTGCTGCTGGCACCGGAATTTTACCTGCCGCTGCGGAACCTGGGGCTGGCCTACCATAGCCGGATGAACGGCATTGCTGCGGCTGAGCGGATCATGCCGTTGTTGGCGGAAAACAAAAGGGCATTTAACACAGAGACACAGAGGCACAGAGAAAACAGTACAAAAGAGGAAAGCATACATTCGATCAACAATAAAAAGTTTCCCTCTGTGCCTCCGTGCCTCCGTGTTTCAGATTCAGAAGGTTTTAATCCAGTTGCCCCTGAAATTATCTGCAAATCAGTCTCCTTCCGTTACGGTGGCCAGCGGGGCGGCGTGCAGGATATCTCGCTGACGGTCCCGGCCAACAGTATAACCGCTCTGGTTGGCGCCAGCGGTAGTGGTAAATCAAGCCTGGCCCGCCTGCTGCTGGGACTGGCCCAACCGGAATCCGGACAGATTACTGTAAACGGCGTGGACCTGACAGAACTGGATCAGGCTGCCTGGCGATTGCACCTGGCCTGGGTACCGCAACAGCCGTTCTTCTTCAGCGCCACCATCCGGGAGAACCTGCTGCTGGGCAGGCCCGATGCGAATGAACAGGCGATCCAGCAGGCCCTTGCATCGGCTGCCCTGACTTCCGTGATTGAAGCACTACCAGAGGGGCTGGCAACCCGCTTGGGTGATCGCGGGGCCGGACTGTCCGGCGGTGAACTGCGACGTCTGGCCCTGGCGCGGGTCTTTCTGCGGGATGCCGCGTTGGTGG
>CAZYMK010000235.1:0-5157 GCA_964648885.1 uncultured Geobacter sp.
TTATCACCAAGCCGATCGAGCCACGGCAGCTGTTGGCTGCACTGCAGCAATGGATTCAGCCAAAACAGGCTATAGCCGGTGTAATCGTTCATGGTGCCGGGCATCCGGAACAGCCTGATCAGCTGCCGGCTGCCATTGCCGGTCTTGACAGCAGGCTGGGGCTGCAACGTGTGGGGGGAAAACCGGCGCGGTACCTGGCCACCCTGCGCAAGTTCCTGGGCGGGTATACCGGCTGGGCAGAGGCGTTCCGTCAGTCATTGGCGCAACAAGACACAGACACGGCTGTTCGGGAGGCCCACACCATCAAGGGACTGCTCGGCACCATTGGTGCCCTTGCACTGCAGCAGGACGCTGCTGCCCTGGAACAGGCGATCAGGCAGGGCAGGGCGCAGGATGAGGTTGCTCAGTGTTTACAGAAACTTGAACAGGGGCTTGCTGCACTGCTGCAAGAACTCAGGGAAAAACTGCCCCCTGAACAGGAGCCGTTCACCATTGCTGTTGACCGCAAACAACTGGCTGCTATCAGCGCACGGCTGGTAGAGCTGCTGCGGCATGATGACCTGAACGCGGCCAAACTGTTTGAAGAACATGCCGCGCTATTGAAAACCGCTTTTCCTGCAGAATTTACCCACCTTGAAACAGCGATCAGGCAGTTTGAGTATGAGACAGCGCTTGCTGCGCTGGAGCGGCTGACCAGTCAGGGGGCGTCATAACCAGCAGACCAGCAAATGCGGCGCCTCTTATGCCTCAATCCTTTCTTTAATGATCTCGGCAAAGATGGTGAAAAACTCGGGATTAAAGGCCCCTTGCCGGGTCTCTTCCGCCATGGCCATCAACGCCTCGGCTTGGGAACAGGCCTTGCGGTAAACCCGATCCATGGTCAGGGCGCAATAGACATCGCAGATGGCGGCAACCTGGGCGCTGCGGCTGATGGCATCCCCTTTCAGCCCACAGGGATACCCGTTGCCGTCATAGCGTTCATGGTGATGCCGGATGATATTGAGGGCAATCGTGCTGAACTGGCCGGTTCGCTCCATGAATTCATAACCCAGCTGGGCATGCTGCTTCACCTTGTAGTATTCAATCTTCGAAAGGGCATCCGGCTTGTCCATCACTTCAGAAGAGATGAAGGTCATGCCGTAGTCATGGAGCAGTGATCCGATACCCACATCAAGCAGCTCATCCGGGGTCAGATTGAAGTGCTTCTCGTGAAACAGCAGGCACAGTGCCGTTACCTGCACGCTATGAGAGAAAATGTACAGATTGTTTGCCGCTATGACGCCAAGTGATTTCAGCGCATTGGGGTCTGATGCGACAAAGGCCAGTATATGCTTGATCAGGGAACGGGAACGGCTCAGGTTGGCTGCCAGTTCCGGCGCTTCAAACATGTCAACCACGCAGTTGACCGATGACTGATAGAGGATATTGCCTTTTGCCTCGCTGCTCAGGTCCTCCCGTGCAAGCACATCAGTCAGGCTGGTATCCAGATAGTCATTAACGGTCTGCATATCACCGGTTCTGACATAGATGAACTCGGTAAAACTCCGTTCCAGGCGGCGACGGTCAGCCTCGGTAAAGCTGTGTTCATGACTTTTGTAGAGCACATAATTGCCGCCGCTTTTAAGAAACAGCGATACCTTGGGAAACAGTTCCGGATTGATGCAGTCAACGCTAATCGCTCGCCAGAATCGATCCTTACTCATTGCAAATCCTTTCTTTTCAAGCCTTTATTTCTTGCTTTGTCAGAGAGTGCCCACCCCCCCTCCCTGGCCCTCCCCCGCTGGGGGCATAAGCGCTAACTTAAATATTGCTCTTTGAAAAAATCCTGCTATCCTTGTCGCAGGAGGGACGACAATGGATACAATAGGCCCAAGTCTCAAAGATGACGGTGACTGGAATGTTCTTTTGTCCTTTTTGCCAGACTCTTGGCAGAGCCTGGCAAAAGAGACGGGTGCATTACTTCGGAGCAGAAAGTTCACTCCCGAAAATCTGTTGCGAAGTCTGCTAATACACCTTGCTGATGGCTGCTCACTGAGAGAGACATCAACACGTACAAATCAAGGCAATATAGCCAAAGTTAGTGATGTCGCGCTACTCAAGCGACTAAATGCATCTGGCGAGTGGTTTCGCCAAATGTCGCTTGGACTCCGTAGTCGATGGGTCGTACAGCCGACTGAGTCACTTCTTTGTTCAGAATATCGCATTCGTCTCATAGATGGCAGCATCGTTTCAGAGCCAGGGGCAACTGGCTCAACATGGAGAATTCACTACTCTGTACAGCTTTCAACGCTTCAATGTGACGAGGTTCATGTTACTAGCAGAACTATTGGAGAATCGTTTGATAAGTTTGCCATTTCTCCAGGTGATCTGCTTATAGGTGATAGAGGCTTTGGCAATCGCACTAACGTCAGGTATGTAGCTGACCACGGCGGTTTTGTGTTGGTTCGCATCAATGCCACCAACCTGCCACTCCAGTTGCCTGATGGTGGCAGATTTAACCTTCTTTCTCATCTTCGAACCCTGAGCGGCTCAAAGCTTGGCGACTGGGACGTTGTTGTCGCCTGCCGTGATGGGAAAACCATTAACGGCAGGATTTGCGCCATAAAAAAGAATAAAGATGCCGCCCGTATTGCAAAAGAGAAGGCGTCTCGTGAAAGTAAAAAACAAGGACATGTCATAAAACCCGAAACACTTGAATCGGCTGAATACATATTTGTCTTCACCACGCTTCCAAGAACTTGCTCCGCCTCAGCTGTGCTAGAAACATACCGGGCACGCTGGCAGATAGAACTTGCATTCAAGCGTCTCAAGTCATTACTTGGCTTGGGGCACTTGCGAAAGATGGATCCAGAAGGCGCCAAGGCCTGGCTTCACGGAAAACTGTTTGTGGCCATGCTGATCGAAGCCATGATCGCCTGCGGCGAGACTTTTTCCCCCTGGGGATACCCAACGCCCCAGAGCGAAACACCGTAACAGATGCCACTGGCGAGAAACTTCCTTTATGATGCACCTTGTTAGCAGGGCGGTGAACTCTGCACTTGGTCTTGCGCAAAGCATAATGCAGTGGCGAGACATTTTGACGCATTTGAAAGAACCACCAAGAAAAAGAATCACTCAATATGAAAGACATCGCCAACCCTTGTTAAGTTAGCGCTCATGCCCGCTGGGGGAGGGAATAAAAACCTCCCCCCAGCGGGAAGGAATAAAGCCTCCCCCCAGCGGGAAGGAATAAAGCCTCCCCCCAGCGGGAAGGAATAAAAACCTCCCCCCAGCGGGAAAGAATAAAGCCTCCCCCCAGCGGGGGGAGGTTGGAGGGGGGGGGGGAGCAGGATGAGCTACCAGTTTATGCAAGGTGACAAAGTGAAGTTAACCGGCGCGCTTAACTGGAGACAGGGGTATACAACAGCGCAGCCAGCTTGGTGTCTTCATGGGTAATATGGGTGACCAGCCACTCGGTCAGGAAGTTGATGATTTCGAATTGTGCCACCATCGGGTTTTCATGCATCTCACGGGAAAGCTCCTTCAGTTTTAGCTCAAAGGCCTTGTGCTGCTGCTTATGGTATTCCAGGTTGTCAAACCGGTAGTGTTCCATCATACGTTCTTCAGCGCGGAAGTGGACATACACATATGCCGAGAGCGCATTGAGGATATGCAGGATTTCGTCAAGAGAGGTGCCGTTTATCACCTCTTCTATCAGGTCATTCACCAGATCAAAGAGGTACTGATGGTGCGCATCAATGGCATCAATGCCGACGCGCAAATCTTCAGTCCAGTGTACCCAGGCGGTTGGGGCAGCCGGCAGTTCCGGCAGCTTGATGATCTGACGGGGGTTGATAATGTCATCCCGATACAGCTCACGAATCTTGAGTATCTCCGGAAGTGCCTCCTGAAATGCCCTGGTCACCTCCGGATCAAACTTCTTGCCTGCCTGCTCCATCACCCAGCAAATCGCCTTTTCAACATCCCAGGCTTTTTTGTAAGGTCTTTCAGATGTCAGGGCGTCAAACACATCAGCAACAGCGCATATCCGGGCCAGCAGCGGAATTTCCTCACCACGCAGTCCTTGCGGGTAGCCGGTGCCGTCCCAGTTTTCATGGTGGGATTCGGCGATAGCGCGTGCTGTTTCAATAAGTATTTCGGTTCCTTGCAGGAGTTGCCCGCCAATTGACGTGTGGTTCTGCATAACCGTAAACTCTTCGAGGGTCAGTTTTTCCGGTTTCAGCAGGATGATGTCCGGTATACCGATCTTGCCGACATCATGCATCGGCGCGGTGATGGACAGCAGCTCACGCTGGTCAGGCGGAAGACCAAGTGACTTGGCAATGGCCACTGAAATATTGGTCATCCGCATGATGTGCATGCCGGTTTCATTGTCCCGAAACTCCGAAGCGGTACCCAATCGCTGCAGCGCCTGAGTGCGGGCCTCCTTCAGCTCAAGCTCTCGGACCTTGAGCAGCGTATCGGTTATACAGCGATGCACCAGCCCCGAGAGCCCGGTTGCAAGGTTTCCGAAAAACTCTTTCTTGGCAGCAGTCGGCTTCCAGCCGGTTGTGCAGCATACGGCAATCACACCAAGCCGCTGCGATTCAACAACCAGTGGAAACAGCACCATGCTGCCGAATTCAGGGATCGTCTTGAGTTCACCAGGCAGCGGTTCATGGGGTAATTCAGAAGCAAGCCGGTTGAATGCGGGGGACATGACCAGATCTGCATTCCGAAAGCCGTACTGTGCAACAGCAACGCTCTTACCCCGCTTGTTATAGAGCAGCAGGGTCGCTTGTGGCAGAAACCGGGTAGCGGGGAGGTTCTGGAGTACGTGCAGCAGACGTTCCAGCAGCACGGTAAGACCGGCGGTACGGTCGCCGCCCATCGCACCAAGTTCAAGGAGGGTCTTGCTGAGTTCCAGAAAGGTCTTGGTATACATGATCGTGCCTCGTGCAAAATATGGTTGAGGGCCGGTTGTTGCCCGATGAACTGTCAGTCAACAACAGACTGAAATCAGCAGCCTAAAAAACGCAAAAACCCGCCTTCTCAAACGAAAAGGCGGGCAAATGAACTGCAGCTCCAGCAGTACCTTGCTTCACTTCGACAACCCCTCTTCCCGTCCTGGGCAGGTGGCTTTGCGTCATCCGATCCCCCGGATTTTGCCTTTTCGGT
>CAZYMK010000236.1:0-2907 GCA_964648885.1 uncultured Geobacter sp.
TAGCGCTGTATGTCCAGCTTTCTCCCCGGCATCAGCTTTCGCCGGCTCCCGGTTCTGCAGCAGGTGCCAGATCGATCCGCTCATCCAGCAGACGTCGGTACACCTCATCCAGTTGTGCCTCAAACCCGGCATCGACCGTTCCACGCTGGGTCTCTATCTGACAGCTGCCGATTTCAAGGCCCGGATCAGACTTGAAACTGAAGCTGACAGCGGCAAGCTCTCGGCTGACCTGATCTTTCAAACCTGAGGTCAGCAGGGCATGATCATCGGGGTGTACCCTGATAACCAGCGCATCTTTCTCGCTGAGATTTTCAATGGCCAGCACAACCAGCCTGAGCACCATCTGACGATCCTGTGCAACCTCACGGTTGATAATCTTGCGTGCCACTGCTATCGACAGTTGCAGCAGATCGTCCTCTGAATCACGCAACAGCTTTTCCCGTGCCTGCAGCATCTCCTCTGCTGCGGTACGGAGGCTCTTGAAGACATTCAAAAGTCCGCGCTCAGCCAGACTTTTTCCATCTTGCAATCCCCGTTGGTAACTTTCTTCCTGATATCGCTGCAGATCTTCTTCAGAAATCATGTTGGCTGGCGGCTGGGGAGGGGATGCTTCTTCAATCGCTGCCGGCTGTGGTGTTGCCGGTGACAGGACAAATCGAATCTTGTCTTTCAGTTCAGATGGGTCAAAAAGCGGCATCGGTCTGAAATCGCCGGATGCGTCCAGATGCCTTGGTGTCGGCGAGGTTCCGTCACGCAGCACGCTGTCAAAATCAAATCCACCGATCTGCAGCTCATCAGATCCGGCCTTAATGACCTTAGACGAGGACATCTTCGCTGCCTCGTCCGCTCAGCACAATTTTTCCTTCTTCCTCCATCTTGCGGACAATCTTTATGATTTCAGACTGGGCCTTTTCAACATCCGACAGACGAACCGGACCCATCACTTCCAGGTCTTCCTTGATCATCTCAGCGGCGCGGCTTGAAATGTTCTTGAAGATCTTATTCTTGACATCTTCGGTGGAGGTCTTCATGGCCAGGGTCAAGGTATCATTTGATACCTCACGCATAATTGCCTGGATCGAGCGGTCGTCCATGGCAAAGACATCTTCAAAGGTAAACAGATGCTTGCGGATGACCTCGGCCAGGGGTGGGCTGAGTACATCAAGTTTTTCGAGGATCTGCTTCTCGCGGCTCCGGTCAAAATGGTTGAACATGTCGACTACCTTCTCGACACCGCCAACCTTGTAACGCTGAACGCCTCCCATCGACTTGATCTCCCGCTTCATCACCTCGTCAATTTCTTTGAGGATTTCAGGGGAGACCTGTTCAACATCAGCGATCCGCAACACCACCTCGGCTTGCAGCTCCTGCGGCAGGGCAGAAATAATCTCACTGGTCTGCTTAGACTTCAGTTTTGCCAAAATAACGGCAATTGCCTGCGGGTGTTCCTGAGCCAAAAAATTGGCTATACTTTTCGGATCCATGGCAGAAAGAAGATCCACCAAGTCGCCATAGCTTGAGGCCTGCAGTTCCTCCATCAGCATCTGGGCCTTGGCGGGCCCCAATGCCTTCTCTAGCACCTTGCGGACAAACTCATCTCCTTGGGCAAAGATACCTGATTCCGGCGAGATAACTTCGTTAAATTCGTCCACAACTTCGTTGATGGTATGACGGTTTACATGACCAAGACTGGCCATGCTCTTGGAAATCCGCTTGATCTCCTCATCCTCAAGATGCTCGTACACCTTTGCCGTAACATCGGCGCCAAGGTGCAAAAGCAGTATCGCGGCCTTGTCAGAACCGTTCATGGTCGCGTCTCCTCAGGCTTAACTCTTTTCAGCAATCCAGTTTTGCAGGATCTGAGCGACCTGATACGGATTTGCCTTGGCCTTTTCAATCAGATCCTGCTGTTCTGCCATCTGCATGGCCAGCTGTGCCCGCTCACTGGATGACATCTTCTCCGTCATGTCCGGTGCCAAGGCTTCAAGGATGTCAGGTCGAGGCGGCCGTGCTGTACGCAGGGTGTTCAGCATCGGCCTGACCACAAACAGCATCAAAGCCAGGAAACCACCCGCAATCAACAGATTCTTGAACAACGTCAGGAAAAAGGGATTCATCCACCAGGCCGTACTCTCAACAGCACCAGTTCCTTCGCTCATATCCTGGAAAGGGATATTCTGGATGCTGATCTGATCGCCCCGCTCGATATTGAAGCCGATCGCCCCTTTTACCAGCGCCTCGATTTTTTGAAGTTCGTCAGCAGAGCGAGGCACATACTTCGGGGCCGCCGGCGTCTTGGCATCGGCGGCAGGTGCCGCTTCTTCGTATTTGCCATCCACCAGGATCGCAACCGAGACCCGACCCAGGGTTCCTACCGGCTCTATGGTCCGTGATGTTGAACGGCTCACCTCATAGTTCAGGGTCTTGTCGTTCTTGCTGTTGCCGGCACCACCGGCAGCGCCGGCACCAGGCGCGTTTTGTCCCAGGTTCGTCTGAACGCCCGGCACACCCATGTTGGCCGCAGCTCCGGCGTTTTTCTCATCGCTATACTGCTCACTCCGCACCGCAATGGTGTCCGGGTCAAAACGCTCTTCAACCCGTTCAACCTGCTTGAAATCAAAGGTGGCGCTCACTCGTGCAACCGATTTACCGCCCCCCACTACCTTGTCAAGCAGCGTCTGCAAACGCTCTTCCATGTTGCGCTCATATGAACGTTGGGTTTCCTGCATGGCTGTGGTTGCCTTGACACCGGCATCAGCCATGCCGGTTCCACCCTTGCTTAACACCTTGCCCCGACTGTCAAGCACCGTCACATTTTCGGTGTTCATCCCCTCAATAGATGAAGCCACCAAGTGCACCACCCCTTGTACTTCACTGTCACGCAGGGCCTTGGACCCCTTCATTTTC
>CAZYMK010000236.1:3007-5142 GCA_964648885.1 uncultured Geobacter sp.
GTGCACCACCCCTTGTACTTCACTGTCACGCAGGGCCTTGGACCCCTTCATTTTCAGGACCACCGAGGCGGTAGGAGGCTTTTCAGCTTCCTTGAAGAGCGTCTTTTCAGGGATAACCAAGTGTACACGCACCTGTTCGACACCGCTGATCTGCGAGATAGTACGAGCCAGTTCACCCTGCAGGGCACGCTGGTAGTTCAGCTTCTGCACAAACTCGGTCATGCCGAAGTTTTTACGATCAAAGATCTCAAAGCCGACCCCGCCCCCCTGGGGCAACCCCTCGGAAGCCAGCGAGAGTCGGAGCTCATGCACACGGTCTGCCGGCACCATTACCCCTTTACCATCCGGGCTGATCTGGTAGGGGGTTTTGGCATCTTTCAATTTCTTGACAATCTCCCCGGCGTCTTCACTGTTCAGATTGGTGAAGAGCGGCCGATATTCGGTGCGATTTGCCAGCATGATCAACAAGGCAAAGGCCATGATGCTGGCAGCCACCACCCCGCCGATAAGCAGACGCTTACCGAGTGAGAGCGCAAGAAACGGCTCTATAATCCGCTTTAATCCTTCAGGCACGGTTTGATCGCCTCATGATGAACCGGTTAGACCGGCATCCGCATGACTTCCTGGTATGCTTCAAGGGCCTTATTCCTGACTTGCGACATAAACAGAAAAGAGACGCTGGATTTTTCCACGGCAATCATCGTTTCGTGAAGATTACGATTTTCCCCGGTAGCCAGCCTCTGAATCGCCTGGTCAGACTGCTGCGAAAGATCATTAACCTTACCAACCAGTTCTTGAAAAAACTTGCCGGCACCTTCCAATGCGTTGGTCTGGCTAACGGTCTTGTCCAGCGGGAAGGCTGATGACAATCCGACACCACTCAGTGCTTTAATATCCATCGCTTATTGCCCCTTATTTACTGATCTCAAGCGTCTTGAGCGCCATGTTCTTGGCTGCCTGGGCAGCCATGACATTGGCATCGTAGACCCTGGTGGCGGTAATCATGTCTGCCATCTCTTCAACCACATTGATATTCGGCATGGCCACATACCCCTGCTGATCTGCATCCGGATGGGACGGATCATACTGCATTCGGGGCGGCCTCTTGTCCTCAACAATTTCTGCCACACGTACTTCCCGAAACTCACGACTACCGGCACCGGCCAAGGCCCTGCCAAATCCATCCGTAACGGGTGTAGCGGCAAAAACTGCATCTTTGCGCTTGTACGGCCCCCCCTCCGGCGTGCGGGTTGTGTTGGCATTGGCAAGATTACTTGAAATCAGATTCATCCTGGTCCGTTCAGCCGAGAGGCCGGACGAACTGGTGTTCATCGCATTAAACAGATCCATTATTTACCCTCCCTCAGGGCAGAACGCAGTCCTTCAAACTTCTTGCTCAGCAACTGCACCGATGCATTGAACAGCACCTGATTCTGCATCATCCGGCTCATTTCGTTCTCCATCTCAACCGAGTTACCATCACGACCCGGTGTGGCTGCCGGTGTTTCGACAACACGGCCTTGCACCTGACTGAGTCGTCCCGCTCCCCCTTGCAGCGGGATGTGTCCCGGGTGGGTGACCCCGACGGAATCACTCCCGCGCTTGCCACGCCCTGACGATTTCTTGACTGCAGCCTGCAGCTGGCCTTCAAATTCAAGCTTTTTAGGCGTATAACCCGGCGTCTCGGCGTTTGCCAGGTTTGAAGCGATCAGGTTCTGGTTGCGCGTACGCAGGTCGACACTCCTGCTCAGTACCTCTATGGTTGTTGAAAAAAGCCCTTCAACCGGCATGACACGCCCCTTTTACGTTTCTGCGGATACAGATCCGCACTGTACAAAGCAATATTTGTACCATATACAGCAAGCCGGCAAAACAGCCTGTAGACAGGTGATTGCGAGCGCTATTCGGCATTTTGGTGATATCGCTTGAGTCGTTATTTTGACTTTTACAAAAATTTGACTTTATCTGTTATTTGACGGGGAGGGGTGAAGCGAGGTTTATTTCGGCGAGTGAAAGACGGGCAAGGCGCTGCCAATCCGGATCTTTGCCCTCTTTGATGATTTTTTCAAAATACTGACGGGCCTGTTCAGGACGACCGTCCTGAACCGAGAGCTCGCCGAGCTTATAGAGGAACT
>CAZYMK010000237.1:0-5137 GCA_964648885.1 uncultured Geobacter sp.
GCAGCTTTTACCTGGTCTGGCTGTCCGGCAGAACCTTATCGCCTGCTGCAGAGGCTTTCAGAACGCTGATAACCGCTTCCCTTGCTGAGGTCAAGGCAGCATGATGTTCTCCCATAGCCCACATAATAACGGAATTCAAAATCTTCTTGACATTCAAAATCGTTTTAAATAGCATGCAGGCACATAAAAGGGGAGTAGCTAGCGGCTAGATCAAACAGCCGATCCGTATTCGTCAATACGACCACCAAGTCCGGATACGGGACGAGAAATCGACAGCAAGACCTTTACCCAAAAATGCATCAGTGCATTGCGGGTAAAGGTCTTTTTTTGTTTTTGGGTTGTTTTTACCGGCAGCAGAAAATGCTGCTTAACGACACAGTCAGGAGGTTTAACAATGCCACACCGTACAAAGTCAGCAATCAAAGATCCTCGTAAGGATCATCGGGACACCAAGAAAGAGAAGACAGCAAAAAACATTGTCAGCCTTACGCTTACGGATAAAGAGCAGCGGGCTATGGAGCGTATTACCAAAGCAACATCAAAAGATTCTGCAGAAGTAATCAGGGAGGCTTTCAGTTTCTGGATATCAAGACGTCAGCAACTCTGTCTTGATATCTGACAAGATAGCCGAGGGATCCTCCCTTTCACCAAACCTGCTGAAACTTTTGCACAACCAAGTATAGGAGACAAAAGCATGCCTAAAAAATGCCAGGATGGTAAACCGTTGCGACATATCATTTCATTCAGGGTCAGCGATCAGGAACTGCAGATGCTCAAGCGTCTGGGGGGACGCCGAACCAACAAGATTTCAAGTATACTGCGTGAGTTGGTAAAGAAAATTTGCGAGTGCGACGCCACCTCTGCAGGAGACCGGCTATTAACGGGCCAGAGAGTTTGCAGGGGGTGAGCTGGTGAAGAACATTTGGATAGCCCTGACAATAGTTGTGCTGGCCGTACTCCCGGTGCTACTCCAATTAGCCAAGACAGATTAAAGTTGATGCCGCAAGATATTGATTCTTTGGATATTTGATGTAATCAAAGCACTGGTTTCCACCAGGAGCGGCATATCTCGCAGCTGGTGCTGCTGTTGGCAGCGGCAGCACCAGCCACAACACGATGTAATAAATGTCGGCAGTTGACGTGCAGTATGTCTCACGGTAATGTCAGGCAATAAAACGGTCTGGCGTGACTCGCTGGCATGGAGGGTTTGTGGACACAATAGCACTTGAACTTGTTGTTATCTTTCTCCTGATTCTTGCAAACGGTTTTTTTGCCGGGTCAGAGCTTGCCATTATTTCAGCAAAAAAGAGCTCCATTGCCAAGTTGGTTGAACAGGGCAATTCACGTGCCATGATGGTAGCCAAGCTTCAGGGCGACCCCCATCGTTTTCTTGCCACCGTTCAGATCGGGGTAACGGTGGTTGGTTCACTGGCATCGGCTGTGGGTGGTGCAACAGCGGTTGAATATCTGAAACCGGTCCTGACCGCTGCTCCCTATGAATTCATACAACAGGCAGCCGAACCGATCTCGATCGGCCTGGTGGTTATGCTGGTTTCATACTTCTCACTGATCCTGGGTGAGCTTGCTCCCAAAACAATCGGACTTCAATACGCAGACCGTATGTCGCTCGTTGTGGCAAAGCCGGTCAATGCGCTTGCAACGATAGCCGTTGTTGCGGTGAAGATTCTTACGCTATCCAACAGAGCTGTTCTCGCTCTGTTTGGCGTTAAACCTGCTTCAGGTCAGGATTTTGTTACCAGAGAAGAGGTGCTGCATACCCTTGCCGAGGGCGGTGAAACCGGTGCCTTAAGTGAGCTTGAGCACAAGGTAATCGAAAACATGCTGGACTTCAGCCAAACGCTGGTTAGTGAAGTCATGGTGCCGCGTACCAGAATGGTGGCTCTTGATGCCGCATTATCCCGAGATGAAATGATGCAGGTTGTTCGCGACAACATGTACACCCGCTATCCAGTCTACCGTGATGATCGTGATAATATCATTGGCTTCATTCACAGCAAGGACTTGTACCTGCATCCTCGCAGCCTAGAACCGGAGTTTTCTCTTGATGCCCTGATCCGTCCGCCGATCTATGTGCCGGAAAGCAAGCGGGCCAGCGAGCTATTGCGGGAAATGCAACGCAAGCGGGTGCATATGGCATTTATTGTTGATGAGTATGGCGGTATCAGCGGTTTGATAACAACAGAAGACCTGCTGGAGGAACTGGTGGGGGAGATTGAGGATGAACACGATGCCGGGGAACCGCAACAGTCGGAACGGCGTCAAGACGGGAGTCTGGTGGTTGATGGTATTATTTCGCTGAATGATCTGGAAGGTATCCTGGACGTTGAATTGCCTGACGATCTGCATTACGACACCCTTGCCGGTTTGATTCTGTCGAAGCTGGGAAGGTTTCCCGAGCAAGGTGAAAAGATCAGTCTGGGAGAGTACCAGTTTGTGTGTGAAGAGGTTTCACCTACGTCAATTATAAAAGTACAGATTATCAAATCCTGAGTCGTTGTCTTGTAGGGTGTGATTGGCGACAAGTCACCCCTGTTCTCGAATGCCTGACATGAAAGCCGCCCCTTCAATCGCAAAATCCTCAGCGTAGCCTTGGCTCACGCCTGCGGTTTTGCTCAATCAGGGACGACAAATCCAGCCTAAATCTGAGCGTAAAACCTGGTACATCATCAAATTCCAAGTCCCTTACATTTTCTTGCACCAGTAGCCATTATAGCATAATCGTATATACTTCATCTCGTCACGCACCAGCTTCAGCCACCAAAGGACGGGTATTTTTTGAATAACGCCAACCTCACAAGCAGAACTGAACGGATCATTACGTTGCTCAGCCGGCCTTTTGCAGGATTGTTACTGCCGCTGTGTGTTGCCCTTGCCTTTGGTTTTGCCACTGAACTGCTCTCACGCGAGCAACAGCTGCGCAAAGAGAGTGAACAGCGCCAGGAAGTCATGCGTGCAGCCGGTCTGATTCGCAGCGTGCTGGAGTCGGAGCTGAACGCCTCCGCCTATCTGGCCAACGGGTTTGAATCCTATATTATTGCCCGGAAGGGAAATCTCCCGGCTGCCGAAGTTGAGGCCATGCTCAAGCTGCTCTATGAGCAGGGACGGCACTTCCGCAATATCGGTCTGGCTCCGTACAACAGGATTGCCTACATCTATCCGCTGGCCGGTAATGAAAAGGCTATCGGCCTCTATTATCCGGCGCTTGCAGCACAATGGCCGGTTATTGACAAGGTGATTCAGGAACGGAAGCCGCGCCTGGCCGGACCGGTGAATCTGGTGCAGGGGGGCAGGGGGCTGATATATCGCATACCGGTCTTTATTGATGGCCGTTACTGGGGGTTAATCAGCACGGTCATAGAGATGGAAAGCCTGTTGCGTGCCGTTGAAAAGCTGGTGCCTGACTATGCTGACCTGATAGCCCTGCGCGGACGTGACGGCAAGGGAGCCGAAGGAGAGCTGTTTTACGGTGATCCGCAGATGTTTGACGGCAGCCGTCCGATACTGGATATCCGTGTGCCGGGGGGCAGCTGGCAGCTGGCGTTCAAACAGCCTGATCCTGTGCCGGAGCTGTCACTTATTCGTCTGTTTGGCTGGGTTGCCACTTTGCTGCTTGCCGGTTTGAGTTTTTTCCTGCTCTCTACCTTGCGGCGACAGGCTGCGATCAATGCAGAGCTGCTGGTTGCACGGGATGCTGCCGAGGATGCCAATCGCGCCAAATCCGAGTTTCTTGCCAATATGAGCCACGAGATCCGCACACCGCTGAACGCCATCATCGGCTTTTCCAACCTAAGCCTGCAAAGCGGCAAACTTCCGCCACAGCTGCGTGATTATATCGGCAAGGCCCATGCTGCCGGTGAGCTGTTACTGAATGTCATCAATGACATCCTTGATTTTTCCAAGATTGAAGCCCGCCAGCTGCAGATAGAGGAGACCCCTTTCAGGCTGCAGCTGATGATTGACAATGCCGTTGCCATTGTGCAGCCAAAGGCAGAGGAAAAAGGGTTGCGGTTGCTGACCGGCCCGGTGCCCGAGCCTGCTGCCTTTCTTGTTGGCGACCCGCACCGTCTGAGCCAGATACTGGTAAACCTGTTGAACAATGCGGTCAAGTTTACGGCACAGGGAACGGTTTCACTTGCCGTTGAGCTGCAGCAGGCACAAGAAGATCGTGTGGAACTCAAATGTACCATCCGCGATACCGGCATCGGCATTGTTCCTGAAAAGATCAGCAAGCTTTTCAAGCCGTTCAGTCAGGCTGACGGCAGCACCACCCGCACCTATGGCGGCACCGGGCTGGGCCTGACCATTTCAAAACGTCTGGTTGAACTGATGGGGGGTACCATCTGGTGCGAGAGCCTGCCGGGAAAAGGGAGCAGCTTCTTTTTTACGGCCTGGTTTACGGTTGGCAGGCCTGATGAGGTTGAGCCGCTGCAGCAAGAGCAACTGTCTGTTCCGGTAAAAGCCCTGCAATCATTTGATTTTTCGGGTGCCTGCGTGCTGCTGGTGGAAGATAACGAGATCAACCGGCAGCTGGCGCTGGAGCTGCTTAAGAAGACCGGTATAACGGTAGAATCGGCAACAAACGGCCAGCAGGCCGTGAGTAAGGTTTTCAGCGGCAAACAACGGTATGACCTGGTGCTGATGGATATCCAGATGCCGGTGATGGACGGGTACGAAGCGACCCGGATCATCAGGTCGGACAGCCGCTTTGCAGACCTGCCGATCATTGCCATGACTGCCCATGCCCTGCAGGCGGAACAGCAGAAAATCAGCCGTGCAGGAATGTCGGCATATATCAGCAAGCCGATTGTCAGCCAGGTTATGCTGCAGACCATGGCGGCCTTTATTGACAGCACGAAGGTCAAACCGGCACTGCAGGAAGAACGCCCTGAACAAGCGCACTTCCTGCAGGTGAAGGGTCTTGATACAGCAGCGGCACTGGAAAATCTGTCTGATGACCGGAACCTGTACCTTGAGATACTCCGCACCTTTGTAGAAACCGAGGCGGGTAGTGCCGTTATTATTGCGGATGCCTTGAAGAACTGCGACACGGTCCTGGCCCGGCGCCAGGCACATACCATGAAGGGGGTGGCAGGCAATATCGGCGCAACCCGTTTGG
>CAZYMK010000238.1:0-5132 GCA_964648885.1 uncultured Geobacter sp.
CTTCACCCTCTACCTGATCCTGATTGCCGGTCTGATGGGGCTGGTGCTGACTGCCGACGCCTTTAACCTCTATGTGTTGCTGGAGATCACCTCCATCACCAGCTACGGCCTGATTGCCATGGGTAAGGGCCGTGCCCCGCTGGCCAGCTTCAACTACATCATCATGGGCTCCATCGGTGCCTGCTTCTACCTGCTGGGGGTCGGTTACCTCTACATCCTGACCGGCTCCCTCAACATGGCCGACATTGCGGCAATCGTCAAAACCCTGCCCCAGAGTGCTGCACTGGCCACCGCCTTTGCCTTTGCCATGGTGGGGCTGTGGGTCAAAATGGCCCTGTTCCCGCTGCACGGCTGGCTGCCCAACGCCTACTCCCTGGCTCCCACCGCAGCGGGTCTGCTGTTTGCTCCGCTGATGACCAAGGTCACTATCTACCTGATGATCCGGGTCATCCTGAACCTCTTTACCCCGGAATACGTCTTTTACAGCCATCCCCTGGTGCAGTCCGGTGTGGTCTGGGCCGCTGCCATCGGCATTGTCTGCGCCTCCTCGCTGGCACTGGCCCAGCGTGACCTGCGCCGGATGCTGACCTACATCCTCATCGCCGAAGTGGGCTACATGGTGGGCGGTTTCTGGCTGGCCAACACCCAGGGAATGACCGGCGCCGTGCTGCACATCCTCAACGATGCCGTCATGACTCTTTGCCTGTTCCTGGCTGCGGCTGCCATTGCCAGCCGTACCGGCAGCCTCTCCTTTGACAACCTGCGCGGTCTGTACAAGACCATGCCGGTCACCATGGCAGCCTTCACGCTCGGCGCGTTTTCCATCATCGGCGTACCCCCCACCTGCGGCTTTTTCAGCAAATGGTACCTGCTGCAGGGGGCCGTGCAGGCCGAGCAGTGGGGTTTTCTGGCGGCACTGCTGTTCAGTAGCCTGGTCAACGCCATCATGTTTTTCAGGATCATAGAACTGGCCTATTTCACTGACAACGGCGAGGCTCATCATGGTGACCACCACGGCGACCATCATCCCCGGATTGCTGAAGCGCCGTTGCCGATGCTGGCTCCGCTGGTGGTGACTGCGGTGGCCCTGCTGGTGATCGGTCTTGCCACCGGGCCGATCGTCTCGGTAATTCGCCTGACACTGCCCAAGTTTCTCTGATGCGGTACACTGACTCCCGGCCCACACGCCGGACACCACGGAGCGAATGTTGACGTCATGACCTGTACACCTTCCATCCTACCCCTGGCAGCGGTGCTGATCTCCATGCTGGGCACGATACCGATCATGCTGTCGGACCGTCGTCCCAACCTGCGGGAAAGCTGGACCCTGCTGATCGCCGTGGGCAAATTTCTGCTGGTTGCCTCCATGCTGCCTGCGGTGTTGGCAGGCGGGGGTTTCACGTTCACGCTGTTTGAGGTCATCCCCGGTGTGCCGATTGCCCTGAAGGTTGATCCGCTGGGGATGTTCTTCGCCCTGGTGGCCTCATTCCTCTGGATCTGCACCTCCGCCTACTCCATCGGCTACATGCGCGAACTGAAGGAGCATGCCCAGACCCGCTACTACGCCTCCTTTGCCCTGGCCATCTCGGCCACCATCGGGGTGGCTTTTTCTGCCAACCTGCTGACCATGTACCTGTTTTACGAGATGCTCTCCCTCTCCACCTACCCCCTGGTCACCCATGAGCAGAACGCCGAGGCCCGCAAATCGGGCAGGAAATATCTGACCTACATCCTGGGCACCTCCATCGGGTTTGCCCTGCCGGCCGTCATCATCACCTACTCGATAGCCGGAACCCTTGACTTTACGAGCGGCGGCATTCTGGCCGACAGCAACGCCTCACCGGCGCTTTTGGGGTTAATCCTCTGCCTGTTTGTGGCAGGCTTTGCCAAATCCGGCATCATGCCGTTCCACGGCTGGCTGCCTGCGGCCATGGTGGCCCCCACACCGGTCAGTTCGTTCCTGCACGGTGTGGCCGTGGTCAAGGTGGGTGTCTTTTCCATTGTCCGGGTGATACTGGATATCTTCGGGCCTGATCTGCTGCGCAGCCTTGATTACGGCGTCATCCTGTCCTACTTCGTCTGTATCACCATCCTGGTGGCCTCACTGGTGGCCCTGACCCAGGACAACCTGAAACGGCGGCTTGCCTATTCAACCGTCGGGCAGCTCTCCTACATCGTGCTGGGGGTGGCGCTGCTTACTCCCTCAAGCATGACCGGCGGCGTCCTCCATATCGCCATGCACGCCTTCGGCAAGATCACCCTGTTCCTCTGTGCCGGTGCCATCTATGTGGCCAGCCACAAGAAATACATCAGCCAGATGGACGGTCTGGGGCGCCAGATGCCAATCACCTTCGGCGCCTTTTTCCTGGGTGCCCTCAGCATCATCGGCCTGCCGCCGCTGGGCGGCTTTATCAGCAAATGGAATCTGGTTATCGGTGCGGTAGAGGCTGATCAGATACCGATTCTGATTATCCTGCTCTGCTCATCGCTGCTGAACGCCGCCTATTTTCTGCCGATCATCTACCGCGCCTTCTTTGCGCAACCGGCGGCAGGGGTCGAGCCCACCATCAAGGAAGCGCCGATCTTCTGCCTGGTGCCGCTCTGCGTAACCGCTGTCGGTTCGGTTGCGCTGTTTTTCTACCCGGATGTTTTCTTGCGGCTTGTCAAGCTGGCGATTCTGAATTAGGGGGGAGCGCGTATGTCTAAAAAATCAAAACCAGCCGCACCCCCTGTACCGACAACTCCACGAGAGTTCAACTGGCTTGATGACCCGAAAAACATCCGGCTGGTGCGTAATGTTTTCTATGGTGTGCTGGTGCTGCTGGTGCTGCCCGATCTCTTCATGCACAAGCATACGCTGTTTTATTCCGTTGAGGCGTGGCCCGGATTTTATGCCGTATTCGGCTTCATCTCCTGTGTCGGTATCATCCTGGTCTCAAAACTGTTGGGCTATGTACTGAAGCGAAGCGAGAACTACTATGATTGACTGGCTGCATCCTTCATTCCTGTTTCTGCTGGGAGCGGTGCTGGTGGCACTGCTGCCCTCGCGCATCCGGATGGCTGCGGCCGTAGTGGTGCCTCTGGCAGCTTTTTTTGTCATAGTCAATCTGCCGCTTGGAAACGGACTGCATTACCAGCTGTTCGGTTTTGATCTGACGCTTTTGCGGGTAGACAAACTGAGCAAGGCCTTTGGCTATGTCTTTACCATCAACGCCTTTGCCGCCGGGATCTTTGCCCTGCACCTGAAGACCAGGGTAGAACCGGTTGCCGCCCTGATCTATATCGGTGCCAGCATCGGCGCCGTGTTTGCCGGTGATCTGATCTCACTGTATCTGTTCTGGGAAGTAATGGCCATTGCCTCAACCTTCCTGATCCTGGCCAGGGGCACCGAGCGCAGCTACCAGTCTGCCTTCCGCTATGTAATGATCCACCTGCTGGGAGGTCTGCTGCTGCTGGCCGGCATCCTGCTTCAGATCAAGGCCACCGGCTCAGTTGCCTTTGACCCGTTTGCAATACGTGATCTGCCCACCTACCTGATCCTGATCGGCTTTCTGGTTAATGCAGCTGTCCCGCCGCTGTCTGCCTGGCTTTCTGATGCCTATCCCGAAGCAACCGTCACCGGCGGTGTGGTACTGACCGCCTACACCACCAAAACCGCTGTCTATACGCTGATCCGCGGATATGCCGGCTGGGAAATCCTGATGGTGGTCGGCTGTGTCATGGCCCTGTACGGCATCATCTACGCCATTCTGGAAAACGACATGCGGCGGATTCTGGCCTACAGCATTATCAACCAGGTCGGCTTCATGGTTACCGGTGTCGGCATCGGTACTGCCATGGCGCTGAACGGGGCTGTGGCCCATGCCTTCTGCCACATCATCTACAAGGCGCTGCTCTGGATGAGCGCCGGTGCGGTGCTGCAGCTGACCGGCAAGAGTAAATGTACTGATCTGGGCGGCCTCTACAAGACCATGCCCCTTACCCTTATCTTTGGCTGTATCGGCGCACTGGCCATCTCTTCATTCCCCGGTTTTTCCGGTTACACCAGCAAGCCGATGATCATTGAAGCCAGCGTCTATGGCAATTTCTACTGGGTCTGGCTGGTGCTTGAGCTGGCCTCTGCCGGTGTGTTTCTCCATGCCGGCATCAAGTTTCCCTACTTTGTCTTTTTTGCCAAAGACAGCGGTATGCGGCCCGGCGAGGCACCGCCCCACATGCTGGTTGCCATGGCGTTTCTCTCCTTCATCTGCATCTTTCTGGGTGTGTATCCGCAGCCGCTGTACGCCATACTGCCCTTTGAGGTCAATTTCCATCCCTACACCTTTGAGCACACGCTGAACCAGCTGCAGCTGCTGATGTTCTCGGCATTGGCCTTCTTCATGTTCCTGCCGATGCTGAAGCGGACCGAAACCATTTCCATTGACAGCGACTGGTTCTACCGCAAAGGCGGACAACTGTTCTTCACGGCAGCGGACAAGGTCTTCAACAGCATCAACGCACAGGCAGAAAAACTGGTGGTGGTACAGCTGACAGCACGTCTGAGCGAGTTTTTCAAACAACCCGGCTACCTGATCCAGCGTCAGGGGGTGCGACTGCTGGCGATCTGCTCAGGCGACAAACAGACCCAGGAGCGACTGGAACACGAGCTTGAACTGCGTAACCGGGCCGGAGCCCACCCGATCGGCATCTGGGTGCTGCTGGCAGTGGTATCGGTCGGGGTAATGACGGTTCTGTACCTGCTGATTCGCACCTGAAAACGGCAGTTCAATAACACAGAGCCACAGAGAACACAGAGAAATCAAAAGCTTAAAAGTAAAGCAATGCGTACCTTGCGGGTGATTCAAAAAAAAGGTTTCAAGCTTTCAACTCTTAGATTTTACTCTGTGACCTCTGTGCCTCTGTGTTTCAACTGTTTTTTGCAGGATAACAAAAGGGGAGACAGCACCTTGTGCCGTCCCCCCTTTTTGTTTCCTGATGAGTACCGAGGTTCAGAATTTCCCTTCTCCATGAGGGAGAAGGTGGCCGAAGGCCGGTTGAGGGGGCAGCAGCGTCTTGAAATGAGCCTCTTCCCCCTCACCCTGGCCCTCTCCCTCAGGGAGAGGGAATGTTTCTGAAGATTAGTTCTCATCAGG
>CAZYMK010000239.1:0-5103 GCA_964648885.1 uncultured Geobacter sp.
TGGAGACCTGGCTGATGATGCTGTGCACGTTGGCCACAAAACGGTTGAACCAGAGACAGACCTCGCCGGTTTCATCCCTGCGTCCCTCTGGCAGGCGACGGGTCAGGTCCCCTTCCCCTTCAGCGATGTTCTTCAGGGTGGCCACCAGTTCGGTCAGCGGCTTGCTGATGCCACGGATGATCACCAGGCCGAACAGCAGGGTGGCTGCTGCCAGCACCAGGGTAATGATACCGCTGACGGTGGCGTTGCGGCCTGCTGCTGTGGCCTTGTCCTTGCTCATCTCAAGCAGCCCGGCTGCCAGCTTGTCTTCAATGCTCTTCTGATGATTGATCTTGGCGGTGATGGTGCTGAACCAGGTCTCGGCAGGGATGCCGAAGCCGTTGCCGATCCCCTTGTCCAGTACAGCCTGCAGCATCTGCTCGACCTTTTTGAAGCTCTCGTCCTTCTGGGCCAGCTCCTGATACTCCTTGACCATGGTCGGGTCGGCATAGCGCCTGAAGTTGCTCAGCCGGTTCTGCTCACTGGCCTGCAGCCGGGCAATCCGTTGCGAAGTGGGAAAGTCCAGGGTGTCGGCAGCAAATACACCGTTCAGCGTGGCTCGCAGCTGGGCGGTTGACTCTTTGGCACCCTGAAAGGCGATGTAGCCAAAGGCCTTCATGGCGATTTCCGGTTCACCGGCCGCACCAACCACGGCAAAACCGGTTTCCTGGCAGGCACTGATCAGGCCGGTATAGAAGCTAACGGCTGCCTTGGTATCGATGGCCTGGCTGTCCACGGCCGAGCGGGTGGCTGACAGCTTGCCGGCCTGTTCCATCACGGCAGCCAGCTCTTTTTTCAGAGATTCGGTGCTGCTGCTGTGGCTGGTCACCGCTTCCTGCAGCTTTTTCAACGTGCCATCAACGGTCTGATGCTGTTTTTGCAGATCGGCTTTGTGCAACTCCCCCTTGGAAGCCAGAAAAGCAACCGAGAGTCCCCGCTCCTTTTGCACCTCGTGGATCAGGTTGCCGGAGGCCACCGATACTTCAACCAGCGCCTGGGTAGTGCGCATGCTGCTGAAGGTTGCGGTGTTGTCCAGCAGCACCCTTGCAGCAAAAAAGACCATGCCGATAATCGGGATCATGATCAGGATCAGCAGTTTTGGTGCTATTTTCATGTTGGCAAACATGGAAGGTACCTCCTTGGTCGGTAAGGGGCCTGAGGCCCAGCGGCTTAAAATTGGAGCGTCTGACATTTCTAATACCTTTTTTGTCGTAAATGTCAAACAGGTTACAGCCGCGTCTGGCTGTTGCCATGTAAAACGGGCTGCCGGAATCGTCCGACAGCCCGTTTGGCCGAATGAGGAAGTTGCTTCAAGGTTACAGTTTGAACCGTCCCACCAGCCCCTGCAGGTCGTTTGACAGCTTGGACAGCATGGTGGCGGCATCGGCGGTTTCATGGGCGCCGTTGGCAGTCTGCTGAACCACATCGGTGATCTGGTGGATGTTGGTGGAGATCTCGCCGGTCACGGCAGTCTGTTCCTCGGCAGCGGTGGCGATCTGGTGTACCTGCATGGTTACTTCGTTGATCCCTTCCAGGATCTGCTGCAGGGCATCGCCGGAACGACGCGAGCTGTCCATCCCCTTTTCTACCTCATGAACCCCTTGCTCCATGGAGGCCACGGCACCGCTGGTTTCCTGCTGGATTGCCTTGATCATCCCGCCGATCTCGCGAGTGGCACGGGTGGTCCGCTCTGCCAGTGCCCGCACCTCATCAGCCACCACAGCAAAACCGCGTCCCTGTTCTCCGGCCCGGGCCGCCTCAATGGCGGCGTTCAAGGCCAGCAGGTTGGTCTGGTCGGCAATATCCTCAATGGTGCCCACAATGGCGCCGATCTGGTCGGAGCGGGCCCCCAGCGCCTCAACGGTGTGGGCAGATTCCCGCACCTTCTCGGCAATCTGCTCCATGCCGCGTAGGGTCTCCTGTACCACCTGGGCGCCGTTGTCAGCCATCTCGCTGGCCCGGTTGGCAATATCCGAGGCCATGGAGCAGTTGCGGGAGATGTCATTGGAGGTGGCGGACATCTCTTCACTGGCCGTGGCCACCGTGGCAGACTGAGAGGCTACCTCTTCCGCTGCGGTGGCAATCTGCTCGGCGGTACTCTGCAGCTGGTTGGAGGCCGTGGCCACCTGTACGGTGGTACTGGTGGCCTGTGAGATGATGGAATGGATGTTGTTGACAAAACGGTTGAACCAGGTGGCCACCTCGCCGAATTCGTCCCTGCGGTCTTCCGGCAGACGTCGGGTCAGATCACCCTGGCCTTGGGCAATGTCCTGCAGCATAGCCACCAGCGAACCAAGTGGGGCAGTGATGCTTCTGACAATCAACAGCGAGAACAGCAGGGTAATTACCGCCATCACCGCAGAGGACACCGCACTCAGCAGCAGCGTCGTCCGTGCCGCAGCAGCCAGGGCACCGGCCTGCGTGAGGATCTCCTGTGCCAGGCTGTCTTCAATCCCCTTCATGATATCGATTTTGGCTGTTATAGCCGTGAACCAGTCTTCAGGCACCAGACCGAAATTGCCTTCCATCCCCTTGCCGAACACGATAGTGCGCAGCTCTTCCACCTTCTTGAACGCCTCAGATCCCTCTTTGGCATCATACAATGCCACGGCAGTGGCAGAGCCGAACTTGCGGAACCCTTCCATAAAGCTGCGCTGGGCAGCCAGGATACTGAAGCTGCGCTGGTAGGTCTCCGGGTTGAAGGCGTTGTTGGCAATGACTGCGTTCAGGGTGGCCCGTTCCTTACCCATCTCTTCCTTGACCTTGGAAAAGGCAAAGGAGGAGATGGCGGCCCGCATCAGTTCCGGTTGCCGGGCGTTGCGTCCCACGGCAGCCACCACATCCAGGTAGGCATAGTTGATGGCAGTGTAGTAGGCAAACGAGTCTTTGCCTTCAATGGAGAGGCTGTCGATCCGGCTGCGGGTGTCGGTTAGGCGCTCCTTGTGCTGTGCCGCCGCATCCAGTGCTGCTTTGACTGCTTCGACTGCATCAGGAGCCGTGCTCAGGTACTCTGCCAGCCGCTTGATCTCGACATCAGATGCCTGACGCTGCGCAGCCAGCTCTTGCTTGAAGTTTTCGCCTCGGGCGTTGATGTAGCCGGAAGAGAGCCCACGCTCTTTCTGCAACTCATGCACCACGGCCCCGGTGCGGACCGACAACCCCACCAGCCGTTCGGTCAGCCGGAGGGTCTTGAGCTCGGTGTAGTTGCTCAAGACCTGTTTGCCGGAAAAAAACAGCAAGCCCAGGATCGGCAGCAGCAACAGCAACAACAGTTTGGTACGGATAGTCAGATTCTTGAGCATGGTTTCATTCCTCCTGAGAGTACAACTAAATGTAGAGACTGGCTGTTTGTCCGGTTATCCCGTTTAGCACTCTAGACTTAATGCCGGGGAACAACCTTGATCTCAGTCAAATGCGCGCTGTTTTAATGGGTGCGAATGGTAAATTTGCGGGTGCCGCCGGAACCGCAGGTAAGCTGCTGCAGTCTGTTGGTCAGAAGCTCGGCAGTGGACTGGTAACGATCGCTGCCGGTCAGGATCAGTATGCTGCTGCCGTTTTCAAGTATATCGCACGACCATTTGAGCAGCGCATCAATCCCTGCACCGTGGTGGGGGAACTCCTTGACAAAGGTGCCGTTCACAGTCTGCTGGATGGCGGTAATGTGATGTCTGGTGAGCTGGATCTGCAGACCAGGGTCCGGTGCATGCACTGGTGTGGTTCCTTCTGTACTGTCGTTTACGGGCCGCCCCGGGTGGGGCGGCCCGTCCTGAGCGGGCGCGTGCTCTCAAGCGCGCCCAGTCAGGGTTCGGCAGTGTGCTTACTTGGCATCACCGTAGGGGTCTTTCAGCTCCTGCTCAGGCCTGAACATCAGCTTCTTGACGCCACGATTGTTGAGATACTTGGGAAGTTCCAGATCTACCTTGACCGGTACTTCAACCCCGGCCTTGGTCAGGGCCTGACGCAGCAGGCCATCGGCCTTGCCGGCATACATGGAGGCGTCACCCAGAATCCGCATTGCCTCGGTGGGGTTGTGGAAGCCCAGGGAGTTTTCGGCACCGAAGAACAGGTTCCGGTAGAAACCTTCTTCGTAGTAGTCCTTGGCCAGATCGTACAGTTTCTGGTCAATCTGCTTGCCGGCTGCCTGCTGCTTGTGGGTCAGCTCAAACAGCTTGGCCACGGTTGCCAGGGCATAGCCTGAGCGGATGTACTGGGAAGCGGCCCGGTCCTGAATGGTGAGAACCTGGGTCTTCAGCCACTCGGGTGACTCGGTATGGCACTGCTGGCAGGCCTTGAAGTCGTTCTTGAGCGGGCTCATGATCCGGTGATCGGAGATCTTCTTGCTGCCCACCTTGGTGTACGGCATGTGGCAGTCGGCGCAGGAAACACCGGCCATCCAGTGGACGCTCTTGGTGGAGTACATCTCGAATTCCGGGTGACGGATGTAGGCCATCTTGAAGCCTGTTACGGCCTGGGTCCACTCGCCGTAGGCCTTGTCGCTGCGAATCTTCTTGATGATGTTTTCGATCGGGATGTCGCCCATCTTGCTGCCCTGCCAGGGGAAGAAGACATCCTGCGACTTCATCTCCGCATCCTTGGGGATCACGTAGGTCACATGGCACTGGGCGCAGACCAGGTTACGCTTGTCCTGGTTGGTCAGCTTGGTCTGGTCAACCTTCATGTCATCCAGGGCCTTGGTCAGGGTGAAGCCACGGGAGATCTTCAGGCCCATGTCCTTGTTGTTGTGACAGTCGATACAAGCCACACCCAGCTCCTGATCATGCTTCGGAATCTGGTTGACCGCATCGGCATAAGGCTGTGAGAAGTAGGTCTTGCCCTGCTTCTGGACCAGCTGCGGTGCGTAGGGGGTCTTGCAGGTCAGACAGGCGCCGCCGCCTTTGAGACGGGAGGGATCGATCTCGGCCTGGTCTTTCATCATGTAGACGTGGCCGCGCGGCTCGTTGTACTCGATGCCAAAGCCCCAGCCGTTGAACAGCAGGGCGATGAACGGGTACTCGGACAGCTTGTCATAGACCTTGCCGCCGTCGTTGCCCTTCTTGTACTTGC
>CAZYMK010000240.1:0-5081 GCA_964648885.1 uncultured Geobacter sp.
CCTGGCCCCTGAACGGGCAGCCTCTGCCTGGAACGCGGCTGCTCGCGACAGGTTGTTCTGTGACAGGCCCCGTCTGACTGCCTCCTGAACCGTGACTTGCTCCGGACCGGCCAGAGCCGTGCCGGCTGCCAGTACGATCCCCACTGCCGCTGCAACAATCTGCTGTTTCACCATACGCACACTCCATTTATATATATTCGAAAAACAATATATATCAAAAACACAAAAAGTCAACCTGAGCATAAAAAAACGCCGGCACCGGTGTTACCGGATACCGGCGCATATAAAAACCTGAATCAGTTGCTGATTACTTGATGATTACAAACTCTGCGCGACGGTTTTTCGACCAGGCAGCTTCATCGTGGCCGTCAACAGCAGGCTTCTCTTTACCGTAGCTGATGGTTTCAATCCGGTCAGCGGCAACACCCAGCGTAATCAAATACTTTGCAACCGATTTCGCACGACGATCACCCAGAGCAAGGTTGTACTCGTCAGAGCCGCGCTCGTCGCAATGCCCTTCAATCTTGACCTTGGCATCGGCAACCTGCTTCAACAGCGCTTCAGCATTCTTGGACAGGGCATCACGGGCATCCTGACGCAGGTCAGACTTGTCAAAATCAAAATAGACGGCCTCAAGCGCTACTGCTTCGGATGCCTTGGCTGCAGTTGCGGTCTGCTCCTGCTTGGGTGGCTCCGGCTGCGGCTCAGGCTGCTTGACCGGCTCTACCTGACGGACCGGCTCCTGAGCTTTTACGGTCTGCTGCTGCACAACCGGCTCATCCTTCTTGACCACTTCTTCCTTGGCGCAACCGGCAGCCATCAGGGCAACCATACCAAGAGCAACCATCATCCCTTTAAATCCGTTCTTCATCTTCTCCTCCTTTTTACACAGCGTATTGAGCGGCTGAACATGCCTAAAACTGATATGTGTCCGGATTATACATCCCTTTGATCTTTTTGCAACCGTAACCGGAATTTTTTTATGGATTTTGCGGCACCCAGACCGGATGCTGACTGAGACCGCCATTACGGCTGACCTTCGTCTGACCTGAACCGTCGGCACGCATGACATACAACGCCTCCGGACCGCCCCGTTTGGAGCTGAAGACAATCAAACGGCCATCGGGGGACCAGCGAGGGCGTTCGTTGTTCCCCTCAAAAGTCAGCTGCATCTCGTTACTACCGTCTGCGTTGGCCACAAAGATCTGAAAGCCGCCCGCTGATTTGGCGTAGGCCAGCTTGTCTCCTTTGGGTGACCAGGCCGGATTAACGGTATAAGCCCCTCCGGTGCCAAAACGCTGAACATTGCCGCCGTTTGCATCCATGGTAAAGAGCTGGGGCTTGCCCAGCCGGTCTGACACAAAGGCGATCTTGCTGCCGTCCGGTGACCAGGCCGGCGAGACATTGGCGGACTGGGTGACGGTCAGTCGGTTGGGAGCCGAACCATCGCGGGCAACCGTATAGATCTCGGTGTTACCGTCCTTGGAAAGAGCCAGGGCAATCTTGGTGCCGTTCGGCGACCAGGCACCGGTGATATTCAAACCTCGCCGGGTAGAAATCGGCACCTCCACCGCTCCGGTGAGCCCCCGCTTGTAGAGGTCGGGGTTGCCGCGTTTGTAGGAGGTAAAGATGATCTCGCGGGCATCGGGCGAAATATCAGGAGAGAGGGTGATGGAGCGGTTACTGGTCAGCTGGTGCGGATTATGGCCATCCCAGTCCATCAGAAACAGCTCTTTGGAACCGGTCTTGTTAGAGACATACAGAATTTTCGAGGTGAACGGTCCTTTTTCACCGGTAAGCGCCCGCATGATCTCGTCACTGAAGCTGTGGGAAAAGCGACGCAGATCCTTTTCACGCCCCAGGAACCGCTTGGATGTCAGCAGCTTTTTGGATGGAACATCGTACAGCCGAAACTCAAGGGTCAGCTCTTCACCCCGCAGTTCATACTCACCGCGTATCAGCAGGTCATAGCCGGCAGACAGCCAGGGGACAAAGTCTATCGGCGTCAGGGCCAGGCCATTCAGCAGCGGTGCTGCATCTTTGACCTCAGCCGCCACCAGACCGGACATGGTCAGGTCAAAGCTGTGGACCGCTGCCGACTCATTGGCAAGCGTCGGGCGGATGGTAGCTCCCATGGGCTGCGGCGGCACCACTGCCAGTTTGAGCTGACGGTTGCCTGCAGCGGTCACCTCGATATAGGTGCTGCTGGCAGCACTGTCATACCGGACTGAAAAAAACAGCAGACAGACCAGCAGCAGCAGACGCAGAACGGTCATTGCTGGGTTACTCCCTGAGGCTTGAACACGAAGGCCCCTTCATAGACTGCCCGGTTGGGGGGTGGCACGATACTTTGTTCAGCAAGGGTGATCGCACGGGTAACCGAAAGCTCAAACACGCGATCACCGCTGCTTTTCTCGACACGGGACCTGATAATTTTGCCGTCTCCGTCTATGGTCAGCCGTACCATCACAAACGGACTTTTGGACTGATAGCTGATGGTCTCACGAAACGCATCTTTCAGCCGTGAATGCAGGTAGGCCGTATAGTCACTGCCTGATTCACTCCCGGTACCGCGCGGCATTCCAACCTTACCCCGCGCAGCCACCCGTTGGCGCAACTCCTCAAAGGCTGCAGCCTGACGCTGCGCCTCAACCTTACCCTCCAGAGAAGCCAGACGCTCCTGAAAGGCAGTGGAAGTGGCAGCCGGGGCAGCTTTCTTGTCGGGGGCAGTCCTGGAAGGGGAGGCTGCTGACGGAGCGACCATGGCTGCTGGCGGCGGCGGTACCGCTGCGGCAGGCTGTTCCTGATCACCACTGCCGGCAACAGGGCTGCCGGCACGGGGATCAGCCACCGGCAAGGTCACCACATCCACGTAGTAGGTGGTTTGTACCGGTCCCAGCTGCGGCATCAGCGAGCCCCACCAAAGGGCGGCGGCAAAGACGGCACCGTGGAGGATGACCGATAACAGGGCGCTCAGTCCGAAACCGGCATCCTTATGCAGCGTGGTCTGATACATGACAGTTACTTCTGGGCCGGCTCCGTTACCATTCCCAGCCGTTCTATGCCGGCCCCCTTGATCTCGGCCATGGCTCGCACCACCTCGCCATAAGGAACCCCGGCATCGGCCTTGAGAAAGACCTCTTTCTTGGTACGGGTGGCAAACATCTCGGCCAGCTTGGGCCGCAGATCACCGCCCGGCACCTCATCCTTATTGATAAAAGTTCGCCCGTTACGGTCAACGGTCACGATCACCGTATCTTCCTGGGCGCTCATCCCTTTGGTGTCCGCCTTGGGCAGATTAACCTGTACTCCCTGCTGCATCATTGGTGCCGTGACCATGAAGATCACCAGCAGCACCAGCATTACGTCAACCAGCGGGGTGACGTTGATCTGCGCTATCATCCCCCGGTCATCATCATTACCGCCCATGGCCATGACGTCCCCCCTACTTCCCGGCGATGTTGCGCTGGACGATGTTCAGAAACTCGGTTGAGAAACTGTCCATCTCCTTTATCAGTACCCGGATCTTATGCTGGAAGTGGTTGTAGGCCATAACAGCCGGGATGGCCGCCACCAGGCCGACTGCCGTTGCAATCAGTGCCTCGGCAATACCGGGTGCCACCACGGCCAGGGAGGCGGAACCGGTCCTGCCGATCCCCTCAAAGGCCACCATGATCCCCCACACCGTACCGAACAGACCGATAAAGGGCGAGGTGGAGCCGGTGGTTGCCAGGAAGGTGGTGTACTTCTCCAGCCGGTTTACCTCCAGGTTGGTGGCACGCCGCAGGGCACGGGAGACGTTGGCAATCCCTCCCAGGTCAGTACTGACACCACTGTGATCAGCCTTGGCCCCCTCTGCCTCCATCAACTGCTTCAGCTCGGAGTAGCCTTCGTTGAACAACGCCACCAACGGCGAGCTGGCAAAACGGTCAGCCTGGGCCGATATCGTGTCAAAACGCTTGGTCTTCCAGAAGAAATCCATAAAGCGCCCTGATTCGCTGAACGCCTTGTGGATCTGGAAAAACTTGTACATGATGATGGCCCAGGAGACTACTGAGAACAGAATCAACAAAATCAAAACACTCTTGACCACCAGACCGGTGCCGGTGAAATACATTTCCATGCCCACAGGACAAAACCTCCGTGTAAAAATATAGGGTTAAACTAAACCGCCCCGTACCGCCCGTCAAGTAAAACAGGACGACATCAGTAGCAGGAGGGACACCGGTCCTTGAAGCAGGGGATCTGTGCCCGCCAGTCATCCATGGCCTGCCAGTCCAGCACTGCCGTGATCTCCCCCGGATTTTCACCGGCATCGGCCAGCACCTCACCCTTGGGATCGATCACCATGCTCATGCCGAAGAAATCCAGCTTGCCGATCTGACCGCAGGCGTTACAGGAGACGATGTAGAGCTGGTTTTCAATCGCCCGGGCCCGCAGCAGGGTGCGCCAGTGTTCCTGTCTCGGCTTGGGCCACTGGGCCGGCACACAGATGACCCGCGCTCCTTCCAGGGCCAACCGGCGGGACAACTCGGGAAAACGGAGGTCGTAGCAGATGATCACGCCGATCTTGCCCAGCGAGGTCTCGGCCAGACACCAGCTGTCGCCACCCTTGAAGGCCTTGTCCTCCCCCAGCAGCGAGAACAGGTGCAGTTTGCGGTAACGGGCCACCACCTGACCGTTGTCAATGACATGGACCGTATTGAAGACCCGCCCGTCTCCGGCCGGTTCCGGCTGGCTGCCGATCAGCACCAGCTTGTGGCGAGCCGACAGCTCGCACAGTTCGGCTGTTACCGATGCAGTCTGCTGGGCCAAATCGTTCAGGGTCTTGTAGGCAAAGCCGGTGGACCACATCTCCGGCAGCACGACCAGCCGGGCTCCCTCTGCAGCGACCCGTGCAACGGCTCCCCGGACATAGTCCAGGTTGGCATCAAGATTACCCTGGTTGACCGTAAACTGGATGGCTGCTGCAGTAATACTCATAGATGCTCCTATTTGGTCAGTTGAGAATTCAGGTAGGCGTTGACAATATCCATGTAGATTTCACGGGGTTTGCTGGTGCCGTCACTGGGGGCAATCAT
>CAZYMK010000241.1:0-5064 GCA_964648885.1 uncultured Geobacter sp.
GGTGGCCTGCGCTACCACGGTGAGTCACCGCTGGTCTCCCAGCTCTACCATGCCGGCCTGATCGAGGCCCGGGCCGTGATGCAGACCGGTTGCTTTGAAGGGGCGATCCTGTTTGCCAAGACCGAAGGGATCGTACCGGCGCCGGAATCGTCCCATGCCATCCGGGCCGCCATTGATGAGGCACTGCAGGCCAAGGAAGAGGGCAAGGAAAAGACCATCCTGTTCAACCTCTCCGGCCACGGCTTCATGGATATGACCGCCTACGACAATTTCCTGGCCGGCAACCTGGAAGATTACGAGTACCCGGCAGAACTGGTACAGGAGTCATTGAAACACCTGCCGACGGTAAGCATCTGAAACAGGGTCAAGGGTCAGGGGTCAAGGGTCAAGAATTTTTTACCCTTGCCCCTTAACCCTTGCCCCTTGTCCCTTTTATGACTCGCGTAAAAATCTGTGGCATAACCAGCCCCGAGGACGCCCTGATCGCTGTTGAAGCTGGAGCAGACGCCTTGGGGTTTGTCTTTTACCAGGAATCCCCCCGGCATATCTTTCCGGAAGAGGCGGCCCGGATCATCAACCTGTTGCCACCGTTTGTGCAGGCGGTGGGCCTGTTTGTGAACGAGACACCGGAGACCGTCAACCAGATCAGCCGGATCTGTCGGCTGGGGCTGGTACAGTTGCACGGGGATGAAACTCCGGACTACTGCCGCAAGATTGAGCAGCGGATCATGAAGGCCTTTCGGGTTCGCACCCTGACCTGTCTTGATCCGATCGCCGGTTATCACCCGACGGCCTGCCTGCTTGATGCCTACTCGCCATCGTTTTATGGCGGTACCGGCACCAGCTTTAACTGGGAGATCGCCCAGGCAGCACGCCAGCGGGGCCACCGGATTGTCCTGGCCGGGGGACTCACCCCGGATAACGTGGCCGAGGCAATCCGTCAGGTACAGCCCTACGGGGTGGATGTCTCCAGCGGGGTAGAATCTGCGCCGGGCAAAAAGGATCCGGATAAGGTACGGCGGTTTGTACGCAATGCAAAGGAAGTCTAAAGGCAGGAGGTTACGACATGCAAACAGTAATTATGACAGAAATTCCGGATCAGCTATTGCAACAGGCGCAAAATCTCGTTGCACATGGCTGGGCAGGTAGCCTGGACACAATTGTAGCGGAATCCATTCGGCGTTATCTTGAGTCTCACCAGGAGACAATGACTACACAGTTCATCAGGGAAGACCTTGAATGGGGCTTGCATGGAACTGAGTGAAAAACACGTTTTCAGCCAAATTGTTATTGCGGATGCAGGCCCTCTGATTCATCTGGATGAACTTTGCTGCAGCGACCTTTTATCTAGCTTTGCCAAGGCTCTTGTGCCCGATGCTGTCTGGCGTGAAGTAGCTCTTCATCGGCCTGATATGCTACCGGCAAATCGAATGATCCTGTCGCATTGCATCGTGCCAAAACGACCTGATATCATTCAAGCAATAATACCACTCTACACCTTACACACCGGTGAAGCTGAAGCGCTTACCCTCTGCCTTGCTACACCGGACAGCTTGCTCTTGACTAATGATACAGCGGCGCGTCTGGCTGCTAATTCATTGAGAATTACAGCTCATGGAACCATTGGTGTTATAATCAGAGCCATTCGGACCAAACAACGTACAAAAACAGAAGTATTGTCACTATTAGCCACAATTCCCACCCATTCTTCATTGCACATCCGCCCTTCTTTGCTGGAAGAGGTGACAAAATCCGTACAAGAGAGTGTTCCATGACTCAACCCGATAAACGCGGACATTTCGGCATTCACGGCGGGCGCTATGTGCCGGAAACCCTGATGCCTGCCCTGAAGGAACTGGAAGCGGCCTATGCCCACTACAAGCATGACCGCGAGTTCAAGCAGGAGTTCCAGTATTACCTGCGAGAATATGTAGGGCGTCCTTCACCGCTTTACTTTGCCGAAAAACTGACCCGGCAACTGGGCGGTGCAAAGATCTACCTGAAGCGGGAAGACCTGAACCATACCGGTGCCCACAAGGTTAACAACACCATCGGACAGGGACTACTGGCCCGACGCATGGGCAAGCAACGGGTGATTGCCGAGACCGGGGCCGGGCAGCACGGCGTGGCAACTGCTACCATAGCAGCCCTGTTCGGCATGTCCTGTGAAGTCTTTATGGGTGAAGAGGATATCCGTCGCCAGGCCCTGAACGTCTTCCGGATGAAGCTGCTGGGTGCCGGTGTGACACCGGTTACAGCCGGTACCGCCACCCTCAAGGACGCCATGAATGAGGCGCTGCGAGACTGGGTCACCAATATCCGTGACACCTTCTATGTGATCGGCACCGTGGCCGGGCCGCACCCCTACCCGATGATGGTGCGCGACTTCCAGGCCGTGATCGGCACTGAGGCCAAAAAACAGCACAAAAAGGTTGAAGGTCGACTGCCTGATGTCCTGGTGGCCTGTGTGGGGGGCGGCAGTAACGCCATAGGGCTGTTCCATCCCTTTCTGAAGGATCAGGGGGTACGGCTGATCGGTGTGGAAGCGGCCGGTCACGGCATTGAAACCGGCGCCCACGCTGCACCGCTCTGTGCCGGTCGCCCCGGTATCCTGCATGGTCAGCGCAGCTATCTGCTGCAGGACGAGCATGGCCAGGTGGCCAACGCCCATTCCATCTCGGCCGGCCTGGATTACCCCGGTGTGGGGCCGGAGCATGCCTGGCTCAAGGATACCGGCCGGGCCGAATATGTTGCCATCACCGATGACGAGGCACTTGCGGCGTTCCAGCGCCTGACCCGGGAAGAGGGGATCATGCCGGCCCTGGAATCGTCCCACGCCATTGCCTATACCCTGAAACTGGCTCCCACGCTGCCCAGGGACCAGACCATTGTGGTCTGCCTCTCCGGACGGGGGGACAAAGATATTCACACCGTGGCTGATGCGCTGGGCGTCACGTTCTGATATACTGTTTTCACACTCAAACCAACTCAGGAGGACTGTATGCGACTGTTGACCCGCTCTGATTTTGACGGACTGGTCTGTGCCGTACTGTTGAAGGAAGCCGGCATCATTGACACCTACAAATTCGTCCACCCCAAAGATGTGCAGGACGGCGCGGTAGAGGCCACAGAAAATGATGTACTGGCTAATATCCCTTATATTCCCGGCTGCGGTCTCTGGTTTGACCACCATATGAGCGAAGATGAACGGCTCAAGTTCATGTACGACTTCAAAGGGGAGAGCCGCTGGGAAAAGAGCTGCGCCCGGGTGATCTACGACTACTACGGCGGGGCTGCTAAATTTCCCGGCATAGAAGAGATGATGATTGCCGTGGACAAAACCGATTCCGGCGACCTGACCGTGGACGAGGTTCTGAACCCGCAGGGCTGGATCCTGCTTTCCTTTATGATGGACCCCCGCACCGGCCTGGGGCGCTACAAGGATTACCGGATCAGCAACTACCAGTTGATGGAAGAGCTGATCGAGATGTGCCGCACCATGCAGATTGACGAGATCCTCAAGAACCCGGATGTACAGGAGCGGGTACTCCGCTACAACCAGCAGGAGGCTCTCTACAAACAGATGATTCAGGCAAACTCCCGCGTTGACGGGAAGGTGCTGATCATTGACCTGCGCCATGAGGATGAAATCGTTACCGGTAACCGTTTTGTAGAATACAGCCTCTTCCCTGATGTGATTACCTCGGTGCGGATACTCTGGGGTCTGAACAAACAGAACACCGTCTTTGCCGTGGGTCACAGCATCATCAACCGTGCTTCAAAGGTCAATGTCGGTTCACTGATGCTGAAAAACGGCGGTGGCGGTCACTTCCAGGTGGGAACCTGCCAGGTGGATAACGAGCGGGTTGACGAGGCCCTGCAGGAAGTGGTGGCAGCACTGAACGCCTGATGGTTCAGCACACTGTTTAGCTACACTAAAAGCCGCGTTTTCGCGGCTTTTTTTATTGACGCTGCCGTCCTGATCAGGTATCTAGCAAAAACTTGTTTTATTATCACAGGGAGGTTATACGATGCATCTTGTTGACCAGATTAAAGAGAAGGCCAGGAAGAATCAGCAGACCGTGGTACTGCCTGAAAGCTACGATGAGCGGATGCTGTACGCCGCTGAAAAGATCGTCAAGGAAGGGCTGGCAAAACTGGTAATTCTGGGCGATCCGGCCAAGATTCAGGCCGAGGCTGCAGCCAAGGGTATCAACCTTGCCGGAGTCGAGCTGCTCAATCCAGCCGATTCTCCCAAACTTGACCAGTATATTGCCGACTTTGTTGAACTGCGCAAAGCAAAAGGGATGACCCCGGAAGAAGCCAGGAAGCTGCTAACCGCCGAGGACAACCTCTATTACGCCGGCATGATGGTGAAAAACGGCGATGCAGGCGGTGAAGTGGCCGGCGCCACCGGCACCACCGGTAACGTCTTGAAGGCTGCCTTCCAGACCGTGGGCCCGGCCCCCGGCATCAAGACCGTCTCCTCCTACTTCTTCATGATCACCAAAAACCCCGATTTTGGTGAGAACGGCATCATCCTTTTTGCCGACTGCGCGGTCAATCCCAATCCCGATGCCCAGGCCCTGGCCGAGATTGCGGTGGCCACGGCTGGCAACTGCAAGGCATTTCTGGATGTGGAGGCCCGGGTGGGTATGCTCTCCTTCTCCACCAAGGGCAGCGCCTCCCATGCTGATGTGGACAAGGTCACCAAAGCAGTTGAAATTGCCAAGAGCATTAAGCCGGACATCCAGATCGACGGCGAACTGCAGGCCGACGCAGCCCTGCTGCCCAAGGTGGGTGAGAAAAAGGCTCCCGGCAGCCCGGTGGCCGGCAAGGCCAACGTTCTGATCTTCCCTGACCTGGATGCCGGTAACATCGCCTACAAACTGGTGGAGCGGGTAGCCGGGGCCGAGGCGGTTGGGCCGATTATCCAGGGCCTGGCCAAGCCGGTCAATGACCTCTCCCGTGGCTGCTCGGTGGAGGATATTGTGAATGTGGTAGCGATCACGGCGGTGCAGGCCGGGGCGTAAGCGTCAAAACAACTTACAACCGCCAGCAACA
>CAZYMK010000242.1:0-5064 GCA_964648885.1 uncultured Geobacter sp.
ACCACCAGCAGCTCGGCAGCCAGTGTTATCGCCCTGACCGACTATGTCAGATCAACCAGTGAACAGCAGGCCAGCTATACCGCTACCCTGTTGCTGGGGAACAGACCGCTGGAGCAGTTTACCGTTGAACAGGGCCGACTGGTCAAAGGTCGTGCAGTTCTGAACATCCCGGCCGAAAACGGAGCAAACAGGCTGCAACTGAACAAGCAGGGCTCTGCCGGAACCGCCTATCTGGGTGCCTCCCTTCACTACCGTGTCCCGGTTGAACAGCGCGCCAAAGCCGAGGGCCTGCAGCTTGAGCGCAACATCTATCGGATCAGTTCTGTGCAGCACAACGGACAATGGCGACACGAATACGAACCGCTCAAACCGGGTGATCCGGTTACGGTTGGCGAAGATCTGGAGGTCCGGCTGACCGTCAAAAACAATGCCGCCCTTGAGTATCTGATTCTGGAAGATTACCTGCCGGCAGGCTTTGAAGTCCGTCAGGCAGACCGTGACCCCCGCTATGCTGGCGAGGCATCCTATCGCGGCTGGTATGACCACAAGGAGCGTCGCGACACCCTGATGGCCTGGTTTATCAGCCGGCTTCCCGCAGGCAGCCATGAGTTCCGGTTTGTGGTCTACCCGGAACTGAAAGGCAAGGTCACGGCGCTGCCCACCGCTCTCTGGCCGATGTACCGTCCGGAGCTGCGCAGTGAAAGCAGCCCCTGGCACGTTGAGGTGCGCTAGATGGGCAACATCATCCTGATGATCATCTGCCTGCTGGCAGGCATGGGGCTGCGCTGGACCGGACGGTTCCCTGAGGCAACACCTGCCGCCTTTAACGGCTATGTGATCCATATTGCCCTGCCAGCCGCGGCCCTGCTCTATCTGCACGGCATCAGCTTTGACCGTTCCATGATCATGACCCCGCTGATGCCCTGGCTGCTGTTTCTGCTGAGCTGGGGCTTTTTTGCCCTGCTGGGGAGGCTGCTGCAGCTGCCGCGCCGTACCGTGGGAGCGTTGATCCTGCTGGGTGGTTTGGGCAACACCTCCTTTGTGGGGCTGCCTATGATCGAGGCCTACTACGGCAAGGAACTGCTGGGGGTCGGCATTCTGGCTGATCAGCTGGGCACCTTCATGGTCCTCTCCACCCTGGGGGTGCTGGTGGCCTCGATCTACTCATCCGGCAACCCGTCTCTACGGGACATGCCGCGCAAGGTGCTGTTCTTCCCGCCGTTCCAGGCACTGGTACTGGCACTGATCCTGCGGCCGGTACCGTTTCCCGACTGGACGGTCATGATCCTGCGCAAGCTGGCTGATACCGTGACACCGCTGGCGCTGGTCTCGGTGGGGTTTCAGCTGCGCTTTGCTTCCCTTGAAGGGCTCAAGCTGCGGCTGGCTGCCGGTCTGGGCTATAAACTGCTGCTGGGACCGGCGCTGTTGGCGCTGCTCTACCTGGGGGTTCTGGGGCTGCGCGGTCCTGCTGTACAGGTTACGCTGTTTGAGGCAGCCATGGCGCCGATGATCACCGCCGGGATCGTGGCCATTGATCATGACCTGGACCCGCCGCTGGTGACCATGCTGCTGGGAATCGGTATACCGCTCTCCTTCATTACCCTGGCAGTCTGGGAGATGGTACTGAGAATGTTCTGAATGAGACAGAGACTGCCGGGTTATGGCCGAAAGATCACGACAGCTGCAGGAAAATCTCTCCCCATTCAGGCAAAATATGCTATACAAGTCACCTTTCACATCATGAGCAGATCTTTAGAGGAGTATACACATGCCCAAGTTTATTGAAGGCAACCTTGACGCCAAGGGGCTTACCTTTGGCATCGTGGTCAGCCGCTTCAACAGCTTTATCTGCGAACGCCTTCTGGAAGGGGCCATTGATGCTCTGGTACGCCATGGCGCTGCAGAAACTGACATCACCGTAGCGCGCATCCCCGGTGCCTTTGAGATCCCGCTGGCAGCCAAGACCATGGCAGCATCACAGAAGTTCGATGCCGTGATCTGCCTGGGCGCCGTTATCCGCGGTTCTACCCCCCACTTCGAATATGTCTCGTCCGAGGTTTCCAAAGGCGTCGCCTCGGTCTCGCTGGACAGCGGCATCCCGGTGGCCTTTGGTGTCCTGACGGTCGACACCATTGAGCAAGCGGTGGAGCGGGCCGGTACCAAGGCAGGCAACAAGGGCTTTGAAGCTGCTGTGACCGCAATTGAGACGGTTAATGTTATCAAGGCGCTGAAATAACATGGGACTTCGTCGTGAAGCACGCGAACTTGCCCTGCAGATGCTGTATGCACTGGACACTTTAAAGGGAAATCTGCGGGAAACCCTGCGTGGATTCCGTGAAGGTGTTGAAACCGGTGATCGGACACGGGAGTTTGCCGAGGCACTGGTGCAGGGTGTCCAGGAGCACCGCGAAGTGATTGACCAGGCGATTGTGGCCCGTTCGAAAAACTGGTCGATCTCCCGCATGCCGCGAGTCGATGTCAACATCATGCGGCTGGCAGCATACGAACTGATGTTCCGGCGGGACATCCCCAAGAAGGTCAGCATTAACGAGGCGATCGAGATCGCGAAAAAATATGGTGATAAGGAGTCTCCCGCCTTTGTGAACGGCATTCTGGATGAATTGGAGGCCTGCCCCAAGGACGAGGAGCGGAGTGAACCGGAATGAATGACGACATCAAGGTTGGCCTGATCGGCTTCGGCAATATCGGTGCGGGGGTGGTCAGGCTGTTGCTAGACAATGCAGACACCGTACAGCAGAAGGTGGGACGCCGTATTACCCTGAAGCGGATCGCAGATCTGGACATTACCAGCGACCGGGGAGTGGCGGTTGATCCGACCCTGTTGACCACCAATGTCAACGACATCTTCAATGATCCCGAGATCAGCATTGTGATCGAGCTGATCGGCGGCTATGAGCCGGCCAAGAGCTTCGTGCTGCGGGCGATTGAGGCTGGCAAGCATATCGTTACCGCTAACAAGGCGCTGCTGGCCCTGCATGGCGACGAGATCTATGCTGCAGCAGCCCGCAAAGGGGTAGAGGTGCAGTTTGAAGCGGCCGTGGGTGGCGGTATTCCGGTACTGTCCGCCATCAAGGGCAACTTGGCCGGCAACCGCTTCAATTCGGTCTTCGGTATTATGAACGGCACCTGCAACTATATCCTGACCCGCATGACCCAGGAGGGAGCCGATTTTGGCGAGGTACTGCAAAGCGCCCAGGAGCTGGGCTATGCCGAACCGGACCCTGCCTTTGATATCGAAGGGACCGACACCGCCCACAAGCTGGCGGTGCTTGCCTCGCTCTGCTTCGGCACCACCATCGACTTTAACGCCATCCATACCGAAGGGATCACCGGCATCTCCGGCATTGACATCAGCTATGCCGCCGAGTTCGGCTACCGGATCAAGCTGCTGGCCATCGGCAAACTGACCGATGACGGGCAGCTTGAGGTACGGGTCCATCCCACCATGATTCCCCTGAACAATCCACTGGCCGATGTAAACGGGGTATTCAACGCCATCCGGTTAACAGGTGACTTTGTCGGCCCGGTGCTGTTCTATGGTCGGGGGGCCGGCCAAAACCCCACTGCCAGTGCCATTGTGGGCGATCTGATCGCCCTTTCCCGCAGCATCGCTGCCGGGGTACAAACCCGCCGCGCTGCACCGCTTGGCTTTCTGGACACCAGCATCACGGCCCTGCCGCTCAAGCCGATGGAAGAGATCGTTACCAGCTTCATGCTCCGTTTTACCGCCCTGGATCAACCGGGTGTTTTGGCAGCCATCGCCGGGGTGCTGGGCAAAAACGGTATCAGCATCGAATCCATGGTCCAGACCGCCCGCCACAACGGCGGCCAGGCAGTACCGATCGTGATCATGACCCATGAGGCCCGTGAAGGGGCGATACGTGACGCTCTGGCAGAGATCGACCGGTTCGATTTCATCAGCGAGCAGAGCCGTTTAATCCGAATCGAAGACAATTTGGAATAGAAACTACTTCACATGTGAGGAACCAATGCAGACCAAGATTTTACTGCCTGAAGACAAAATCCCTACCCAGTGGTACAACATTATCCCCGATCTGCCAGGACCGCTGGCGCCGGTCATCTCACCCCGCACTGGCCAACCGGTCACGCCGGAAGAGCTGCTGGCCATCTTCCCCCCGGCCATTCTGGAGCAGGAGATGTCAACCCAGCGCTGGATCGATATTCCTGCTGAAGTCCGTGACATCTACACCATGTGGCGCCCTTCCCCGATGTTTCGGGCTCATCGCCTGGAAAAGGCTCTGGGGACCCCGGCCAAAATCTATTACAAGTATGAAGGGGTTTCTCCGGCAGGCTCCCACAAGCCAAACTCAGCCATCCCGCAGGCCTTCTACAACAAGCAGTCCGGCATCAAACGCCTGGCCACCGAGACCGGCGCCGGTCAGTGGGGCAGCTCCCTGTCACTGGCCTGCTCCCTGTTCGGGCTGGAGTGTACGGTCTACATGGTCAAGGTCTCCTACTTCCAGAAACCGTACCGTAAATCAATGATGCAGATGTGGGGGGCCACCGTGCATCCCTCACCGTCAGATCAGACCGAGGCAGGACGTGCCGCCCTGGCGGAGAACCCTGACTCCAACGGCAGTCTGGGGCTGGCCATCTCCGAGGCGGTTGAAGATGCTGCCACCCACAGCGACACCAACTATGCCCTGGGCAGCGTGCTGAACCATGTCTGCATGCACCAGACCGTGATCGGTCTGGAGGCGATTGAACAGATGAAGATGGTAGGGGATTACCCGGATGTGGTCATTGCCTGCTGCGGCGGCGGCTCCAACTTTGCCGGACTGGCCTTCCCCTTCCTGGCTGACAAGTCTGCTGGCAAGCAGGTCCGTTGTCTGGCGGTAGAGCCTGCTTCCTGCCCTACCCTGACCAAGGGGGTCTACGACTTTGACTACGGTGACACCGCCAAACTGGGGCCAATCGCCAAGATGTACACCCTGGGCCACGACTTCATGCCGCCCGGTATTCATGCTGGTGGCCTGCGCTACCACGGTGAGTCACCGCTGGTCTCCCAGCTCTACCATGCCG
>CAZYMK010000243.1:0-4997 GCA_964648885.1 uncultured Geobacter sp.
GCGGCCCAGGATTACCGCGACGACAGCCGGATCTCCGAAGAGATCCTCAACCGGGTGGCCGAGGCCTACCGCCGGATCCGCAACACCTGCCGTTTCATGCTGGGCAACCTGTACGACTTCAATCCGGCCACTGACAGCGTTCCCTTTAGCGATATGATGCCGATCGACCGGCTGGCCCTGCACCACCTGGAGTTACTCAAAGAGCGGGTACTGGCTTCATACCGTGAGTTTGAGTTCCACACTATTTATCAGGGAGTTAACGCCTTCTGTACGGTGGAGTTGAGCGCTCAATACCTGGACATCCTCAAAGACCGGCTCTACACCAGCCGCAAGGATGCCCTTGAACGCCGCAGCAGCCAGACCGCCATGTATTACATCACCGATGCCCTGACCCGCTTGATGGCGCCGCTGATCTCGTTTACCTCTGACGAGATCTGGCAGTTCCTGCCGGGCCAACGGGAGGCCAGCGTGCATCTGGCCGCCTTCCCGCAACTCCATGCCGAGCGCCGGGATGATCAGCTTGCTGCAAGCTGGAGCCGTCTGTTTGATGTACGGGCCGATGTACTCAAGGCGCTTGAACTGAAGCGGGTAGAGAAGACCATCGGCCACCCGCTGGATGCCGCCGTACAGCTCTCGGCTCCCTCTGAAACCATTGCGTTTATGAACGACTACCTCGACAAGCTGCGGACGATCTGCATTGTCTCCAGCCTTGATCTGGTACCTGAGCTTGCTGCCGAGGCCTATGAAGGCACGGTGGTGGCAGGCCTGAAGGTGCTGGTACAGAAGGCGGCAGGTGAGAAGTGCGAGCGCTGCTGGTGTTACAGTGAAGAGCTGGGCAACCACCCGGATCATCCCGCCATCTGCCCTAAATGTACAGCGGCGGTGGTATGATGAACCGCTGGGAACTGTTCTCAAGTATTGTAGCTGCTGGCTTGCTGGCTGACCAGGCCACCAAACTCTATGTAGATAAGGTCATGACCCTGCATCAGTCTATCCCGGTGATTGACGGCCTGTTCAGCTTTACCTATGTGCGAAATCGTGGCGCGGCCTTCAGCTTTCTGTCCGAGGCCTCCTGGCGATTGCCGTTTTTCATTGTTGTCACCCTGATCGCGGCAGTGGTGATCCTGGTGGCCATGGGAAAGATGCGTGAGGACCAGAAACTGGCCCAGGTCAGCTTGGCCATGATCTTTTCCGGCGCCATCGGCAACCTGATCGATCGGGTACGGCTGGGTGAAGTGATCGACTTCCTGGATGTTTACTGGCGCACCCACCACTGGCCGGCCTTCAATATTGCCGATTCCCTGATCTGTGTCGGGGTGGCGCTGGTGGCGCTGGATATGCTGCGGGAAGAACGGCGTCTAGCAAAGGGTGCCGTTAAGGACTGATTGGAAACCTGGCTTGACTGTGGTACTGTTGTTTCATGATCAGGAGTTGCCGGGAGGTGCCCTATGCCGTTATTCGTGGAAGTGATCATGGTAGTTGCTGTGATGCTGGCCAGTGTGGCGGGGGTTTTCCTGCTGATGTTCCTGGTTACCCTGGCGCTGTTTCCGGTTGAAAAATCGCTCTCAAAGATGGTGTGGGATATGACAGCGCCGAAGCGGAAGCCGCAACAGCAGCAACAGGGAGGATTCAAGGGATTCAGTCAGAAGCACAACAAATAACCGGAAGAAACAACAAGGGGGCCTTGAAGGTCCCCTTGCCTGCTTCAGGCAAGATCACCGGTAATCCTCTGCAGCTCATACAGCTTGACATTAACCGAGCCGACACAGTCGATAATCTCCCGCAGACGTTCCTCATCAACACCGCACTCCTCATCAGTCTCCTGAAAAAAGGGGTATCCCTTCGGCAGCGGGCTATAGTCACCATCCCTGAATAGCTGCACATCCACCAGATCATTGACCCGGCCGGTCGCCTCCCAGGGATCACGGTAGTTGAACTGGCGAGCCACAACATGCAGCGACATGCTGTTGGGAAAGACCGCCCTCACCTCAAAGGAAAACTCACGGGGGGCACTGTAATGCTCAGATCGCCCGGAACGGGCCATCACCTGGGCGCCAGCCGCTACAAGCAGCTCGCGCACCGAATCGGCAGTCATCGGCGGTAGTCCGGTTTCCACGACAGGTATCCTCCTATGTTCGGTTTTGCTGCTTGCTGATCAGGCGTTGCCCGATATCGACCCCCAGCCGCCCCCCCAGCAGTACCAGCGGCCAAGCATGCCAGACCAGATCAAAAATATCCAGAGGTCGTTGCAGTGTCCCTGCCCTCAGCATCTGCAGCTTCTCAACCAGATGGGGAACAGGATAAAAAGGTGACAGCCCGATCAGCAAGGCCAAAGGGATCAAATAGCGGTATTCCAGCAGAGTAGAAAACATGGCACCCTCATCAGAAATGAAAAACGATATACCATACCTAAAACAAACCGGTGACTGCAAGGGAAACGACCAAGCACCCACCGCAAACCACTCGGCAGCCGAGTTATCCCTGCGCCAGTGCTTTCAGCAAGAAGGGCTCTCGACAGGTTGTGTTACAGCATTCAGGCAACTGGTCTACAGCTACTACCGGAAGCATCGCCGTGCCCTGCCCTGGCGGGAGTCAGCCACCCCGTACCAGATACTAGTCTCTGAGGTGATGCTGCAGCAGACGCAGGTAGAGCGGGTACTGCCTAAATATCTCGCCTTTGTGCAGCAGTTTCCCGACCCACAAGCACTGGCTGTGGCACCGCTACCGGAGTTGCTGGCAGCCTGGCAGGGACTTGGCTACAACCGCCGCGCCCTTAACCTGCAACGGGCAGCCCGGATGGTGGTGGAGCAATGGAACGGTAGCATACCGGATGATCCTTTACTGTTACAGCGGTTGCCCGGTATCGGTCCCTACACTGCCGGAGCTGTCAGTTCCTTTGCCTTCAATCGTCCCAACGTCTTTCTGGAGACCAATATCCGGGCTGTACTGCTCCATTTTTTCTTTGCCGATCAGGAAGGGATCACTGACAAGCAGCTGTTGCCGATAGCCGAAGCGGTGCTTGACCGCAGCAACCCGCAGGTCTGGTACAACGCCCTGATGGATTACGGCAGCGACCTGAAACGCCGCTTTCCCAACCCCTCACGGCGCAGCCGACATCACACCATGCAGAGCAGGTTTGAAGGTTCGGACCGTCAGGTCCGGGGTGCGGTGCTGCGGTTGCTACTGGATGGTCGTAAACTTTCTGCCGTTGAACTACAGCAGGAACTTGCTGTTGAAGCCGAACGGCTGCAACGGATTCTGGCAGGGATGCTGCGGGATGGGCTGGTACAGGACAAGCAAGGGATCTTCCTTATACCGTCAGCCTAAGCTCCACTCCCCACGGCACCGGCTTCTCCCCCTCCTGCGTCAAGACCCACAGGGTGGGAAAGGTCATCTGATCAGGCACCGGGCCGATACCATCGGTCAGGTAGATCACGGCAGCCGGTAGCGGATGCATGGTTCGGGCGTACTCAAAGACCGGTCGCAGGTCGGTAAAACCCCCGCCGTCGTAACGCTGGACCACGAACGAGGCGTTTGCAAACCGCTCAATACGCTGGATCCGGCTGTTGGCGTACAGCACCGTGATGCTGCATTCCCGGCCTTGAGCCAGGCTGAGCAGCTCGGCAGCAAAGGCCTCCCGTAACTCAACGATGTTGGTTGAGTCGCTGACATCAACCCCCACCAGCAGGCTCAGCTTGCGCCGCTTGCGGATGCCGGGGGTTTGATGGGCAAAACGGCGATGCTCCCGCAGCCAGGTACTGCTGCGGCCGGTACGACCGGCAGTGGCGATGAACTGCCGCAGGATCTGCCGCCAAGGGATCGGTGCCGGCTGCAGCAGGGCATCAACCACGGCCCGCACATCCGCCGGGGTCTCGCCATCACTGCCCCGCAACGCATCCCGCACCATGCTGCGCAGCATCTCTTCTGCCAGGGTCAGCGGTGTACGGTCACTTTCCTGCCAGGCATCGTGGTCATCAATGGTCTCGGCCTGATGCAGCTGCCGGTCTGAACCGGAGCCATCAATCCCGGTGCTGGCCTGTTCTGCCGAGCCGACGCCACTCCCTTCCACATTACCGAAATCAAAAGGGGGGACAATCAGGTCATAGTATCGCTCGGCCGACAAATCAGGAGGCAGCTGGTATGCTTCCGGCAAGAGCGCCCCGGCAGGAAGGTTTTCGATGGTCGGGTTAATGGCCAGATCGCAGGCCACATCCCAGTCATGGGGATTGCGTTCCTTGCGTCGCAGCGGGTGCAGATGCAGCAGGTGCTTGATCAGGTGCTCCAGCAGACCCTCTTGCTGTGCTGGCTGCAAGGCAGCGAAACACGGTTCATGTACTGCAAGGAGCGGCACACCGTCACGGATGGTGATGCCTGCTGCATGCTTTCCGCCGGCAAGCGGGCCACGGCGCATCTGCAGCAGCAGGTGCCCGTAGAACGGCTTCTGTTTCAGCAGGCGTATGATGCTGTTTTCAAGGTTTCTCATGAAGCGGCAGGTTAGCAGAAGGCGTCGATACTGTCAAAAGCGCTTTGCCCTGATGTCGTCCTGTGGTATAGAAGGCGCCTAACATAATTTCAGCCGGTTAGTACGGCGGCAGGAGGCGTAAGATGGCAGATGAGATGAATCCACAGGTACTGTTCGAGACCAGTAAAGGGAACTTCACCCTTGAACTGAATAAGGAGAAAGCGCCGATCACGGTCAAGAACTTCCTGAGCTATGTCAAGGAAGGCTACTATGATGGCCTGATCTTTCACCGGGTGATCAAGGATTTCATGGTCCAGGGGGGTGGGCTTGATGCCGACATGCAACCCAAGAAGACCAAGTTCGCCATCAAGAACGAGGCCCAGAACGGACTGAAGAACCTGCGCGGCACCGTAGCCATGGCCCGCACCGCCCTGGTGGATTCGGCAACCTCGCAGTTCTTTATCAACACCGTTGATAACGCGTTTCTGGACAACAAGGGCAAACGTCAGGACGACTTCGGCTACTGCGTCTTCGG
>CAZYMK010000244.1:0-4331 GCA_964648885.1 uncultured Geobacter sp.
CGTAACCGTGGCCACGTCCCGCACCAGGGTTGGCAGGCCGTTTTTAGACTGCACCACGGTCTGTTCAATATCTGCGGTGGAACGGATTCGGCCCATGCCACGCAGCAGGTAGTCGTGCTGTTGCTGCTTGACCACCCCGGCGGCAAAATTCTCGTTGCCGGCTTTCAACGCATCGGTCACCTGTCCGACGGTCACGCCAAATGACTGTAGACGCAGCGGGTCGATCTCAACCTGATACTGCTTGGTCTCACCGCCGACAGTCACCACCTGGGCAACCCCGCTGGTTGCCATCAGCCGTTTCTTAACCACAAACTCAGCCTGCTCCTTGACCTCCATCATGCTGTGGGTATCGCTGGCCACGGCGATATACATGATCTCCCCCATGATTGAGGAGATCGGCGCCAATGTTGGGACGGTCTTTGGTGGCAGGCTGGCCATTACCAGCTGCAGCTTTTCATTCACCACCTGACGGGCCCGGTAGATATCGGTGCCCCAGGTAAACTCGACCCAGACGGTGGAGAGGCCGGGGATCGAGACCGAGCGGACCCGCCGTACGCCGGTGGCTCCATTCAGATTACTCTCGATCGGATAGGTAATCAGCGCCTCCACCTCTTCCGGCGCCATTCCCTTGGCCTCTGTCAGGATGGTCACGGTGGGTGCGGTCAGGTCTGGCAGTACGTCAACCGGCATCTTGATGGCGGTGTAACTGCCGATTACCAGCACCAGAACCATGGCAATCACCACCACCAAACGGTTGTCAAGGGCCAGCCGGATCAACCGGTCAAGCAGGGAACCGCTAGTGGGCATGTCCGGCATGGGGATCCTCCTTCTTTGTGGCCAGGGCGGCCTGCTTGACATAGTAGACCCCTTTCACCACCACCCGCTCATGGCCTTCCAGCCCTTTGAGTATCTGCACCAGACCGCCATCCCTGGCACCTATCTGCACCTCGCGACGGCTGAAACGCTCACCCGAGGTCTGTACAAACACAAAGAAGCGTCCTTCATCCTCGGCCAGAGCATCACCCGGCAGCACCAGGCCATCTATGGATGTACCGGTGGATACCCCCACCGTGGCAAACATACCCACCTTCAAACGGGCATCGGGGTTAGGTACGCTGAAGATCACCGGCAGGGTACGGCTTTGCGGATCAAGCATATCCCCTACTGAAACAAGTCGACCGGCCTTGAACTCTCCCGCCTGCCCGGCTACGGTGAAGCTGGCACCGGGCTGACGTGGCAGCTTGCCGGCATCCACTGCCGGCAGATTGGTCTTCAGCCAGAGCGTTGAGGTATTGACAATCCGCACGATCGGCTGACCGGCCTCAATCCCACGGCCGGTGCCGGAAAACAGTTCCACCACCGTGCCACCCACCGGCGCACGCACTGCAATCCGGCCGTTAGCATCGCCCCCCAATGTTTTCGAAGAACGCTCCAGCGGCGCCAATGCTGCCCTGGCGCTGTCCAGGGCGGCAGCAGCCTCCTCAACACGCTTGCGCGGGGCTATTTTTGCTTCATACAGTCGTTTGGCACGTTCATACTCCTGACCTGCCAACGTAACCCGGTTACGTGCATCGGCATGGGCAGCTGAAAATTGCCCAGCGCCACCATCCGGACGGATCGGTGGTTCGATCAGGGCTATCACCTCACCCTTGGCGACCCGCTTGCCCAGATACGGTATCGGCTTTGTCACCGACAGCAGACCTGCAAGTGGTGCAGCCACGGTGGCATCACCATCAGCCGCAGCCACCAACTCGCCGCTGGCCGAGATCCTGCCGGTCAAACGCTTCCGCTCCGGCTGACGGATCAAGGTATCCAGACTCCATTGCTGTTCTTTCAAGAAAGATATAGTGCCACCGCCATCACCGATTATTAGGGCTGTTCCGCCAGCCTGCGGGCTAAATGCATGCTCGTTTTTTGCATGGCTGGCATGGTCATGACCATCATGATCATCATGTTTCTCCGGCTTACCCTTATCGTTATGGTCATCATGACCCTTGTGATCTTCTTTCTTTGCAACAGCAGGCAACGGCTGCTCTGCCCCCACCTGTATACCCGGCACCTCGATCCGGTCGACAAATCCTTTCCCTTCCGGCAGCAACTCCAGGGTGTACCTGCCTGCCTGTGGAACCGTCAGCTCAGCCTGATAGATGCCAGGCCGGACCGGTGCAGGGACCGCAAGATTGATTGCCTGTCCTGTTGACGGACGCAACACCAGCTTGAGCGGACCTTCAGCAACCGGCTTGCCGTCGCTGATCCGGGACAGGTGGATCAGGAATGAACCCTTTTTACCTGGTTTAAGCGGCTCATACTCCATGAAAAGTTCGCTTTTATCGCTCCAGGCTGTGACCTGCACCGCCTCAACCGCACCTTTTTCAGCTGCATGTTTTTTTTCATCATGGCTACTGCAACCGGCAGTTATCACCAGCAAAGCTGCCAGTAGCAGCCCGGTAAACGTTTTCATAATGTTCCTCCTGGTTCTGACAATGTTCCACCTACAGCGTTTTGCAGGCGGCTGTGGGTCTCAAGCAGCATCTGAAGGGCCTTCAACTCCGCCTCCTGCTGCTCGGACAGCCGTTTTTTTTCATCCAGCACGGCTTGAATCCCGATCTCGCCCAGTTTAAAGGCGGTCTCCTGTATCTTCAGATTCTCACGAGCAGCCGGGCCTAAGGCGGTGCGATGCAGCTCCAGAGCGGTTATGGCTAACCGGTGCTGCGCCAGCAGATCGTGCACCTCAGCTTTTGCTGTTCGGCTGACCGCCTCTACCCGCTGACGGCTGGCACTGACCCTGCTGCTGGCCCGGGCCACTTCGGCCTGATTACGGGAAAAAAGCGGCAGAGGAATGGAGAGCTTCAGGCCCAGGATATGGTCATTGGTGCGTTCTTTACCTGCAACCAGCTGTCCACCGTTTAAGTCGTAAGAGTTCTGGGACGATCGTTCGTTGCTGTAGGACAGCCCTATTGTCAGGTTAGGAACCGCCTCTGCCCTTGCCAGTGACAGAGCTGCTTCGTCACGTTCACCCTCTTTTTTCTGGGCAGCCAGATCAGGGCGGCGTTCTGTTGCCAGCGCCAGCAGCTCATCAGCAACCATCGCCGGTGCTGGTACGGCAACTGGTGCTAATGGCGGCAGTTCCTGCTGACCTGCCAGGCCAAGCAGGGTGGCAAGCTGCCGGCGACTGCTCAGCAGGGTAGCCTGCTGTTCGGTCTGACGCAGCGTCTGGCGGCGCAGCTCCAGATCAGCCAGCTGCACCTCAAATTCCGGCAGATCGCCAGCTGCGAACCGCTCTTTGGCAATCTTCAGCAATGCCTCTGCGATCTCTGCCTGTGTACGCAGTAGATCCAACCGTTGCTGTTCGATGGCACCGGCAGACCAGACACGCCTGACCTGATCCGCAAGCCGTAGTCTGCGCTCTTCCAGGCGCAGTCGGGCAGCATCGGCATCGGTCCGGGCAACCGCCCTGCGCCTGCTGCCGACCGCAGATAGCGGTATCTCCTGCACTATGGCAACTCCGATGGTCTTGTCGTCCGGACTTCCGGTTAAGGCCCCGCTCTTGCCTTCCAGCTCAAGTATCGGATTTGCCAATAACGGTATTTTTTGGGCGGCCTCGTGCAACCCCTTGATCTCTTCCTGATCAGCCGACAGCTCCGGACTGTTTGTCAACGCCAGCTCCACTGCGCTTTCGGCAGTAAGCGGCACCTGTGCGCTCAGGGCCAAACCTGGAGCAACGCAGATGAGTGCAAACAGGCAAAACGTCGACGCATGGCGAATAATGCGCATGGACGTACTCCTTAAAAAATATCGAATAATGTATTGGTTACTACAGGAATGCTACGAGATGGTTCGAGGCGGAATAAATGGAATACGGGAAAAATCCTGCGGGAACAGATGTGGAATGACAGCATTAAACTGTTTTTCGTGCAGTGGATGGGAATAATCGGGCGAGAAACCGGTAATGGCCAGCGGATGTGAATGGGTCTCGCAGCAATGCTCGTTATCTTTGCGAGAGGCACCGTCATGGTCATGGTACGGATGAGGATCTATATTATCACCAACTGTAATCGAGCAAGTATCTGCCGAATGGCCACAAACGTGATAATCCGTTTCTGCGCAGATGGAGCTGGCTAGCATACAGACAGTCAATATGACGCTTATAAGATATCGCATTGCAGCACCATAATGCTTCATGACCAGAAAAGTAAAGATAATATCAGTTTTACGGATCGCTTCAGGAGGTTCTTTGGTGGGCTTGATGGGATTTGTGCGAACCTGCTCTCATATTTCAAGGTTTTGTCTGTTTTTTGACACAAAACTGTAACAAATTATTTTGTTGACAG
>CAZYMK010000244.1:4341-4987 GCA_964648885.1 uncultured Geobacter sp.
AATGGCCGACCCATAATCCGTCAATACGACCAACCGGTCCGGATATGGGACGAGAAATCGACCGCAAGACCTTTATCCAAGTGTGCACTGGCACGCTTCGGATAAAGGTCTTTTTAGTTTTGCGGTTCATCCTGATTTTACCGCAGCTTGTCTGCCAAAACCCAAACAGGAGGGTACACCATGCCACACCGACAGAAAGCAACCATCAAAGACCCGCGTAAGGAAGCTAAGGCGCTAAAGCCTGAAAAGAGTACAAAAAACCTGGTCAGTCTCAGGCTGTCAGAACAGGAACGTCGGATCATGGAGCGTATAACCAGGGCAACATCAAAGGATGCCTCTGAAATTGTCCGTGAAGCCTTCAGTTTTTGGCTGTCCAGACGTCAACGACTCTGTCTTGATCTGTAACGGGTAGCGATATGAAGCAGATCTGGTTGGCATTAACATTAGCTGTACTGCTGGCACTGCCCATGGTCATGCAGTTGGCAAAAGAGTGAGGGTAAATTTTATACCCATGTATTTACAAAAAGTGAAGTAACGCAGGTAACCTGCTTCCGGTTACGTCCTCTACAAAATGATCAAAGGAGAATTAATCATGAATTGTCCCGTCTGCCCGAATACCAGCCTGGTCATGGCTGAACGCCAGGGA
>CAZYMK010000245.1:0-2063 GCA_964648885.1 uncultured Geobacter sp.
GATGAGCTGAAGCAGTACGCCCTGGTGCATTTCAGGACTGAAGAGGAGATCTGGGACCGCCATCTGCCCGATGATGCCTGGGAGGTAGCCCACCGGCGCGCCCATCTGCAGTTTGTGGATGATGTACTGACCCTGAAGCAGGGTGAAGCAGGGCAATCGTTTGATGACATGATCGAAAAGGTGGTTGCCTTTCTGACCAAATGGCTGGCCGTGCATATCATTGATACCGACAAGCGGATGGCCAAGGTGGTGCTGGCCCTGGAATCGGGTCTGGGGGTTGAAGAGGCCAAGTTTCTGGCCAATGAGCAGATGTCCGCCACCCGGGTCATGATCGAAACGGTGATGTCGATGTACGACAAGCTCACCAGCCGCACCCTGCAGCTGACCCGCGAGATATCCCTTCGCAGCCAGGCGGAACAGCGGCTGAAAGAGACCATGCGGGAACTGGAACAGGCCAAGGAGGTGGCCCAGGCGGCCAACCGGGCCAAGAGCGTTTTTCTGGCCACCATGAGCCATGAGATCTGTACCCCGTTGAACGTGATCACCGGTATGACGCACCTGATGCAGCGCAGCAGTCTGCCGGGCGAACAGCATGAGCGGCTGCGCAAGATCGAGCATGCCGGAGGCCATCTGCTGTCGATCGTCAACAACATCCTCGATCTGTCAAAGATCGAAGCAGGTATGCTGGTCCTTGAGGAACTGCCGGTGCAGGCCGGTACGTTGCTGGGTGAGGTTGCCGAGCTGATGGAGCAGCGGGCCCAGGAAAAAGGGCTTGGCCTTGAGGTGAGGCCGGGAGTAACTGCCCCGCTGCTGGGGGATCCCACCAGGTTGAAACAGGCGCTGATAAACTATGTTGCCAATGCGATCAAATTTACTGATCAGGGCCGGGTGGTGCTGAGTGCTTCGCTGCTGGCAGAAGATGACGAGAGCCTGCTGATCCGTTTTGAGGTGCAGGATAGCGGGATCGGTATTCCGGCTGAGCAGCAGGCCGGGCTGTTCCAGAACTTCCATCAGGCCGACAGCACCATCAGCCGCACCCACGGCGGCACCGGCCTGGGGCTGGCCCTGACCGCCAGACTGGCCCGGATGATGGGGGGTGAGGCGGGCTGTGACAGTACGGTTGGCAGCGGCAGCACCTTCTGGTTTACGGCGCGGCTTAAAAAAGGGACGGCGGTTCCCTTTACACCCCAGGGTGACGGCGGCCCTGAAGATGCTGAACAGCGGCTGCGTTGCTACCATGGGGGAAAAACCGTGCTGCTGGCGGAGGACAACGCCATCAGTCGCGAGATTGCAGCTGAACTGCTTGGTGATGCCGGTCTGGCCGTTGATGCCGTGACCGATGGGCTGGAGGCGGTTGCTGCTGCCCGGGCCTTTCGCTATGCCGTGATTGTGCTGGATGTGAACATGCCCAACATGGACGGCCTGGAAGCGGCCCGCCTGATCCGGCAGCTGCCGGGGTATGACATGGTACCGATCCTGGCACTGACCGCCAATGTCTTTGCCGAAGACCGGGCACAGTGCCGTGAGGCCGGTATTGACGAGGTTATCACCAAGCCGGTGGACCCGGACCAGCTCTACCGCACGCTGCTGCAGCACCTGACCCCTGTGTCGGTTGCGGCAAAATCCTGCAGCTGAAGATGACAACGCCTGAACATTTGGTAAACTGGCTGCAGGTTGATTCAGATGAACCAGCAGGCCGACACGCATGACAACCGGAGGCAGTGCATGAAGACCGTGCTGGTGGTGGATGATACCCGTGAAAATCTTGAGGTGATCGGCGGGGTGCTGCAGGATCAGTACCGGGTGCGGGTTGCCAATTCCGGCCAGCGGGCGCTGAAGGCGGCGAAAAGCGAGCCGCAGCCCGATCTGATCCTGCTTGATGTGATGATGCCGGAGATGGACGGCTATGCAGTCATTAAAGAGCTGCAGGCCGATCCGGCCACCGCTGACATCCCGGTGATCTTTGTGACGGCCATGGATTCCGATGACGACGAGCAGTACGGGCTCTCGCTGGGGGCGGTGGATTATGTGACCAAGCCGATCCGCCCTGCCATTTTACTGGC
>CAZYMK010000245.1:2073-4967 GCA_964648885.1 uncultured Geobacter sp.
GCCGCGCCAACACCGCCAATCAGTACCTGCTGCTGCATGCCCTGGCGCTGCTGGCCGAGGCCCGTGATCTGGAGACCGGCTTTCACCTGCACCGCACCCAGACCTATCTGGTGCTGCTGATGGAACAGCTGCAGGATCATCCCCGCTTTGCTGCCGGGCTGGCCGGGCGTCAGCGGACCCTGATCACCAAGGCGGCACCGCTGCATGATATCGGCAAGGTGGGGATACCGGATCAGGTCTTGCTTAAACCGGCCCGGCTGACGCCGGAGGAGTTCCAGATCATGAAGCAGCACAGCCGGATCGGCGGCGATGCCCTGACCAACGCGATAGAGAAGGTGCTGCAGCAGCACCCGGCTGATGAGCGTCAGGATGAAAACCACCGTTCGCTTGAGTTTCTGGAAACAGCCCGGCAGATTGCCCTCTACCACCACGAACGCTGGGACGGCAACGGTTATCCTGAAGGGCTGGCCGGTGAGCAGATACCGATGGCGGCCCGCCTGATGGCCCTGGCCGATGTGTTTGACGCCCTGACCTGCAGACGCCACTACAAAGAGCCGTTTTCCATGGAAATGACCGTCTCGATCATCCGGGACGAACGGGGCAAACAGTTTGATCCTGATGTGGTGGATGCCTTTCTCTCGGTGCAGGATCGCTTTGCCGAGATCGCTCGCAGTTATGCCGACAACGTCCGCTGATTGACCGGAGAGAGACCAATGGCACGCATACTGATTGCTGATGATGATCTGGTGGGACGGCAGCTGCTTGATCTGAACCTGCGGGATGAGGGGTATGAGCTGTTGCTGGCCGGCGATGGTGAAGAGGCGCTGGCCCTGGCCAGGGCAGCGCAGCCTGACCTGATCATTGCCGATGTAATGATGCCCAAAATGGACGGCTACGCCTTCTGCCATGCCTGCAAATCACTGCCGGAGCTGTGCCGGGTACCGTTTATCCTCTATTCCAGTACCTACATTGAAAACCGCGAGCAGCAGCTGGGGTATCGTTTTGGCGCTGACCGTTTTCTGATCAAGCCGGTGCCTCCCGATCTGCTCTCTGCCGCAGTGACCGGGCTGCTGAATCGCCCGGCTGAGGCAGCACCGGCCTTGTTTTCCGCACTGGGGCTGGATCAAGAGATGCTGCTGCTGAAGGAATACAACGAGGTGCTGTTTAACAAGCTGGCCAAGAAGATGACGGAGCTGCAGCAGCAGGTGGAGGCCCACCGCCGCTCAGAGGAGCAGCTGCGCACAACCCAGGCCAAGCTGCTGCAGAACGAGAAACTGGCCACCATCGGCCAGATGGCGGCCGGGGTGGCCCACGAGATCAACAACCCGCTGGCCTTTATCATCAGTAACCTCTCCAGCCTGCAGAGTTATATCGGGAAGTTTCTGGCCTACTTTGATGCAGTGCAGCAGCAATTGGCAGCATCTGCTGACCAGAGCGGCAGCACCGAGCTGGAGCAGCTGCGCCGGAGCCTGAAGCTTGATTATGTGGTGGGGGATACGCCGGGGCTGATCAACGATTGTCTGGAAGGGGCCCGGCGGATGCAGATGATTGTGCAGGATATGAAATGCTTCAGCCGGATGGAGCAGGATCAGAAGAGCCGGGCTGACCTGCATGAGCTGATCCGCTCTGCCTTGAGTGTTGCCCATCATGAGCTGAAGTATGTGGCTACGGTTGAGCAGCAGTTTGGCGATATACCGCCGGTCACCTGCTATCCGCAGCAGATCGGTCAGGTGGTGCTGAACCTGCTGATCAATGCGGCCCACGCCCTGACTGAACAGGGAACCATCACTATCCGCACCCGTTGTGAAGGGGATGATCTGGTCTGTCTAGAGGTGCAGGATACCGGTTGCGGCATGACCCCGGAGGTGCTGGATCAGGTCTTTGAGCCGTTTTTTACCACCAAGCCGACCGGCAAGGGGACCGGTCTGGGACTGCCGATCACTGCCGATATTATCCATAATCACGGCGGCAGCATCAGTGTTGCCAGCCAGCCCGGCAGCGGCACCTGTTTCACGATCCTGCTGCCGATCAATGCAGAAACGGAGCCGTTGTGATAAGTGCCGGTGAACAGAGCAGTGTTGACTGGGGCCGGTTGCTGCTGCAGGAGCGGATCAAGGAGCAGGAGTGCCTGTACAGCGTCATCCAGCTGACCGATGACCTGGATGCGCCGCTGGAGCCGCAGCTGCAGCAGGTGGCAGAGACCATCCGGACCGGGTTTCAGTATCCCGAGCTTGCAGCGGTGCGGATTGAGCTGCCCGGCCTGACCGTTGCAACTCCCGGCTTCCGGGAGACCCCCTGGCAGCTGCAGCTGAGCAGCAGCATAACACCGGATAGCACGGTGCAGCTGACCGTGATTTATCGCGAAGAGCGGCCACCGGTGGGGCATGGCCCGTTTTTCAGAGAAGAGGTGCGGCTGGCCGAGGCGATCCTGAAGCGGCTGGTGGGGGTGCTGGCCCGCCGCCGGGAGCTGGCCCGCAATTTTGAACATGAACAGTTGCTGAACGCCATGTTTGAGCAGTCAACCGATGCGATGGTGCTGGTGGATGCAGAGGCCGGGAAGTTTTTAAGTTTTAATGATGCGGCCTGCACCGGGCTGGGCTACACCAGGGAGGAGTTTGCCGGTCTGACCATACGGGATATCCAGGCCGAACATACCCCGGAGCAGATTGAAGCCAATGTGCAGGGTGCAGTCCTGGGACAGGTAACCGGGTTTGAGACCGTACACCGCTGCAAGGATGGCAGTCTGCGTGAGGTGCTGCTGACCCTGCGGCCGCTTGTGTTTAATGGAAGACAGCAGATCTCTGCGGTCTGGCGCGACATTACCGAAGAGAAGCGTGTCGCCCGCGAACAGCAGCAGGCCACAGAGCGACTGCGGCTCTACACCAGCCTGCTGG